>DASUFM010000101.1:0-7494 GCA_036274535.1 Blastocatellia bacterium | reverse complement strand
CATTTTCAATACATCGCTGTATGTCGGTGAAACGCCAATTAAAAAGCCGCCGTATCCGTTTCCATCACAGTTCTTAGTTCCCGGGCGGCAAATTCTTTCCATTTGAGCCGTAAAACCATTGTTATTACTTATTTCTAGGCTTTTAGCGCAATAACTTCGTTCTTTTCGGAAGATAGGAACAGGAAATGCTGATATGTGCGCCCGTGCGAGGCGCCAAATCGAGCGCGCCTGCAATGATCATACAAGAAACATATGAGACCACGGGGTGATGTTTCGGAGCTTGCGCTCAGTCTCGGAAGAGCGTATGGCGTGAGCGTTTGAGCGTTTTCGCGTAAGTCAATCATGCGGATGCGTGGTCTACGCCTGCGCCCTGCTTTTCAGCAAAAACGGAGAGACTATATGAGAATGTATTCTTATGACCAGGTTCTGACGGACGTCAAAGATGTATATGAGCAGATAACAGGGCTTCCGGCTCCGGAGATTGACATAAAGAAGTCGCGTTACCCGCTGCCTAAGGGAATCAATCCAGTGGCCTTGGTGCAAAGTGAAATCAACCAGCTCAATATGTATCTGATCAACAGCGGCGTCTCGTGGCGGTTGGCGAAGTCGCCGGCCTGGGCGCCGCCTGCGGAAGTTTATGAGACACAGGACGCGTATGTAATCAATCTGGAATTACCGGGACTGAGCCAGGAAGATGTAAAAGTGACTCAGACCAACAGCATCCTCACGGTCCGCGGCGCGCGGCGCTTCAAGAAAGCGAATGAGGAAGCCATCTATCACAGTTCAGAGCGAAACTACGGAACCTTCGAGCGACTTTTTCCGCTGCCGGGAAATGTCCTGGCGGAAAGAATCAAAAACAAATTTACCAATGGGATTCTTCAGATCACTATTCCAAAGACCAAGGCTGACTTGTCTGGGAGATCGGAAGATTAGCCCGGTTTCTTTGTCCGAAAGGAGGCAAAACAATGGCTTGGGCTGCTCCGGCGCAAAACCAAATCAATAATCCCAGCGAGATGAACAGCTCGCAGATCTCTCCTGAAGAAATGGAGAAGCTTCAGGAGATACATGAATTGATCAACCTGCTGTTTGCGGAAATGACGTCCAGATTGCCGCAGGGCGCGAATCAATCCTATCTGAGTCCGGGCATGACTCCGGGGATGGCTCCTGGCATGACGCCAGGCCTGACTCCCGGGATGACGCCAGGGATGATGCGCGCTATGCCGCCTACGGCCTACACGCATTCGATGTTTCAATACACCTGGGGCATGGCGCCCTATTTGAGAATGCCGGGCTTTTGAGTCTTTAAATAACGGACAAACACCTTATTCTTCATAACCCCTCGAACGATGCATTGGCGCCAGAGTTTGGCGGGATAGCGATATCCCGTCGCTCTCAAGAATCGAGTCTCGCTTCAACAATCACATTGGAGAAGTGAGAAGGGGAGGTGTGTCTTTTGCGTGAAAGCGCAAAGGCGCCTCCTGACAATTGTCAACCGAGGTCTTCAGAGACACTCATGCAACTTAGGAGGCTTTTTTTATGTTCCCGAGAATGAACATCACTACTCCTCTTCCATCGTTCGCCTATGGTACCCCCCAATATAGCGCGGGGGTGGGTTTTGGAGGAATCAATCCTGTGCTTCCCTACGTGGCCAGTCCCACGCCGGCGGTTCCATATCCGGTGATCGGGCCGAGCCCGTATGTGAGCAGTCCCGCGTCGGCTCCATATCCGATGATCGGGCCAAGTCCGTATGCTGTTCAGCCTGTGCTCCCGTATCAACAGGGACCGCTCAGCGCTGGAATCAACCCGATCAGCCCAATCAGCCCGTTCAGCGGGATCAGCCCGTTCAGCGGGATCAGCCCGTTCGGCGCGATCAACCCGTGGTATAGCCCGTTTAGCTGGAGTCCCTACGCGTTAGCGCAGCAGACGCCGGCGATTCCGGCCATACACCCGGCGGCGCTGGCCCCGTCGGCCTTCAGCAGCCCGGTCACCTGCATTGACCCGGCGACAGGAGCGATTGTGTCGCAGCCTTATCCGGCGGCGCAGAGTCTGCTCCCGATCAGGCCGCTGGTCGCCGCGACCCAAGCCGTGGACCCGGTCCAGGTAGCCGCGTTGTGCGCAATGGCGGCGCCGACGATGGTCGATCCTTATTCGGTCATGGCTCATGTGCCGGCGCCCCTGCCGGTCAACCCGGTTTCGCCGATAATGAGGTCGCCGCTTTATATGTCTCCGGTCGGATCACCGATGGTTGGCGTACCCTGTACGGTAACCGCCGGAATCCCTTGCTAGGCCTGGTCGGCCTTTCCAGATAACAGCGCCGCGTTTCGGCGCGGCGCTGTGCCGAACATTTCATATGGCATATGGCATATGACATATGAAATATGACATATGAAATGGTCCTTTCCAATTACCTAATGCAGGCTCTTCAGGGGCATGTGGTGGGCCGAGAGTACGCCCTCGCCGCCTTGACGCGGGCTGTCACACTGGCTCTGGCCAGCCGCCGCTACTCTGACGCAGGCCGCCCGCTTGCGACACTACTGTTCGCCGGCCCTACAGGGTCAGGGAAAATGCACGTCGCGCAGTCTCTCGCCCGCATTCTGCTTGGCAACGAGTGCAAATCTATTTACGTCAACTGCCAGCTTTTGAGCCAACAGCCGAACGCGTCTTCACAATCGGGCCTGTACGAACAGTTAATGGCCGGGACCGCGCTATCGCAGATGACGCCGCCGTTCACCCCTTCGCGGATCTCAATAGTGGTTTTCGAAAAGATAGAGTTAGCGCCTCCGGTCTTCCGCGATTACCTGGCGGCGGCGATTGATCGTGGCGTTCTCTGCGCGCTCGGCTGCATGTTTTCTCTTCGCGACACCTTTATCATCCTGACCAGCGACCTCTCGAAAAAACAGACCGATCAACTGGCCGGCAGGAACATCGGGTTCTTCAACGATGAGGACGCCGACCCGGAGACGCCGCGCCAGCACCTGCTGGTGTTGGAAGAGATCGACAATCTGCTCGGCGGCGCCCTCGTCAACCGGATCGACGAGATAGTGATTTTCGACCGGCTTAATGAGCAGAACGTCATAACGCTGCTGGAACGTTCGCTGGCCGAGTTGGAGCAGAAACTGACTGCATCCGGAATCGGCTTCAAGATCGAGGAAGAGGCGAAAACATTTCTGCTCAGAAACTGCCTCGACGACCCGACCCACAGGGTCCGCCAGCTCAAGCGCGTGGTCAGAAACTACCTCGAATTTCCGATTTACGATCTGATGCTCTCCGGACAATTGGCGCCCGGCATGGCGGCGGTGGTCACACATGAAGAGCCCAGAAATTATCTCAATTTCCGAGTCATGGTCCCATTCTACGACTCCTGGAGGACGGTCCCGCCGTCCCGGCCGACACCCGATCAGAAGGCCGGCTCCTGGATCTAGGCCAAAGACAGAAACCGCGAAGCGTTCAGATTCGTCATTTGTCGACGCCTGAGATGATTTCTTCCAATGACAAACGGCAAATCCGATATGGGAAATGGAGGACGTTTTCGTTCGCTCTCACGGCGGCGTATTCTTCTTCGGTCAGAATCGCTTTCAGCCATAGTTGCAGGTCGCGGCTGCCCAGGGCCAGCCATTCACCTCGCGGACTGAAGGCCACGGAATTGTAGCTGATATCCTCGTATCTCAGGCGTTTGACGACCGCGCCGGTCTCCCGTTTCCAGACGATCACAACCCTACCCAGACAGCCGGCCGCCAATAGTTCGCCGTCGGGACTGAACGCGACCGAGGTCACACTATTGCAATGCCCGCTGAAGGTTCGCGCCTCGCGCCCGGTCGTCAGGTCCCAGAGCTTTACTGTAGCGTCTTCGCCGCCGGAAGCCAGCCAGCGACCATTTGAACAATTCGGTCCGGAGGCCGGACTTACGGCGAGAGAGCCGACGCCTTTCGAGTGGCCCGTCAGAATCCGCGTCGTCAGTCCTGTCGCGATATTCCACAACCTGATGGTCTTGTCCCAGCTCGCCGAAACGATCGTTTGTCCATCCGGCGTGAAAATGACCGACGTCACCTGCATTGTGTGGCCTTCAAGAGTCTGCGCCTCGCGGCCGGTAACCACGCGCCAGATTTTAATCAGCCGGTCATGACTGGAAGAAACCAGCCATTCGCCGTCGGGACTGAACGCCACGGCGCTCACCTCGCCTTTATGCCCACGGAGAATCTGAAGTTCCTGCCCGGTGTCGGCTTCCCACAATTTGACCGTATTGTCGCGGCTGCCGGTGGCCAGCAGCAGATTGTTCGGGCTGAAGGCGACCGATGTGACGCTGGACTGATGCGCCAGGTTTGAGTAGAGCGTCGCGCCGGAGCCGACATCCCAGACCTGCAGCGCGCCATTCAAAAAACCCAGGGCCAGCAATCGCCCGTCGTTGCTGAACGCTACGGATCGCACGTAATCGCGCGGGTCGATTTCGTATTGCTTGTAGTAACGATCGCGCAACTCGCGCAGGTCCTGCTGAATTCTCGAAAGCGCGTCGAGCAACTGTAATCCGGTCTGGTATGTCGGCGATTCGGCTGCCCGGAGCCTGACTCGACGAAACGCCATGGATATCTCTTCTTCCACGGAGCTGGCGATTATCTGACCCTGCAATTGCTCCGCGTCCTGTTTGACCTCGACGATCTTTTCCCTGACAGGGCGCATCAATTTGTCGAGCAGAATCTGAACCTGTGGGCGTATCGCCTCAAAGGCCGCGTCGCTCTTGGCGCGCTCGTAATACCGGGCGTCGCCTTTGATGGCCAGGGACAGGCTTACGACAGCCTGTTCGCCGTCGCCGAGCAACGAGGCGACGCACGATTGCTTGTAATGAGCCTCGGCCAGTTCAGGGTTGAGTTCAGTGGCCTGCCCCAGTTGTCCCAGGGCCTGCTCCAATCGGCCTTCGATCACGCAAACTATTCCGGCGAAGTAATGCGCCTCGGCGGCCTGCTTTTGATCGCTGGGCCGCGCGTATTTGGCGGCCTTGAGAAAATATTCCAGGGCCTTCGGGAGATCGATTATGTGGTACAGGTAAATCTGGGCGATGGAACGATGAACCGTATAATCCGGATAGTTGCGTTTTTCCGCTTCCAGAAAATCGCCGAGAGCCTCTTCGTACCATCCGTTCAGATAAGCTCGTTCGGCGCGCGCGCGATAAGCCCTGGCCTCGCGCTCGAACTCCGCCAGCCGGATCTCCTCGAGGGCTCTCGCCAGCGATTCCTGACGCATCTCAGAGCGCCAGACCAGATCGCCCAGCAGCAAATTGAAATCGGCCTTGAGACTCTCCAGGCCGCCCGACAGTTTTTCGATTCCCAGCGCCAGCCTGGCGGCGTTCTCGTTCGCGCGGCGCAGGCCCTCCGGATTCAAAGCTGCCAGGCCGGAATTGACAGCGCCTTCCTGCCGGCTGATGAAATCCTTCCACGTCTGATGCCCTTGATAAATATCCAGCATTCCCATCGCCCGAAATTCCTCTCAAAGAAGGCGCCAGGTGTCAGGTTTCAAGTTTCAGATGTGAGGTTCCAGATAAGGAATGACGCCGCAAACTCTATCCTGACACCTGGCGCCTAAATCTTCATTTTGAACTCCCCTTCAGCGGTTTCAGTCGTACCGTATGGCGACTATCCGGAGGCCACAATTAGCCTTACCGCTTGTATAGTCAAATAGCGCGCCATCTGGCCTGTGGCGATAAGCCCTTATTTTACTCAAGTTAATACAGGCTCTTTGTAGTAAGACCTGCCCGGAGTGTGCGCTTATGGGATCGGAGAATCCCATTATCGGAGCCGCCTTCAGAGGATCACCCCGGGCAATCGGGAGAACGGCGCGAAGTGTCGATCAATGCTCGACTTAATTGACAGCGCAAACTCGACAGTTTGCGCTACCCTTGGTCAGTAGCCTTTCGCCGGGGAATCAATACAGGCTTGCATGCGAGCCGGGCCGGTCATATACTCCGGGCCATCCCTAATCATTAATGATTCGATAAAACCCTGCGACTCTTGTTTTCTTCACTGGAGTAACTGGAGCGAAGGAGGCCACATGTCACGGACAGCCGGCTATTTTATCGCAGATGACAGCGTCAAGCAGGACGTCGCATTCTTCTCTGACGACGACGCCCCCATCTCGCTGGGGATTGTCTAGGACGTGTCGGGCTCGATGAATCACTTCAGTTCCCATTCTCTGGCCATGCTCAGATCATTCTTCGAAAATTCGCATCGGGAGGACGAGCGGAACCGCATGGCACAAGTTAAATGTGCAGATCAAAGCGCCTAAGCAACTCGGCAAGCTGAAGCTCTCATACAAAAATGGTTACCGGATGACCAGGTAGAATGGAGGAGCCCGATGACCAGGAGACGCATCAATGGACACGCGTGAATGGATTATGTTCACTGGCTTGGCGGTATTTATCGTCGGGGTTATGGCTTTTTGGCTGATCGTGGGCCGGCGCCGGGTCGCCTACGACAAGTCGCATGAGAGGGCGAAGGCGCCGTTTCCAGCGCAACCTGTCGAAATCGTCTCCGCAAATTACGAGTCGCAGGATGGAATGGCGCCCAGGCTACACCTCGGCGCCCCTTATGAACGAGTGAATGACCGGGCCGCCGCCGTAAGAGGCGTAGACGAAAAGGCGATACGTGAATTGGCTGACGCCGTTTTGCTATTGATCACACTCGACCGCCCGCCGAGCGCAATCCTGCGGCCTTTTATGGAAAGGGTGGCGCAAGCTGAAATCGCCTATCGGAGCGGACGAAAGGCGGGAATTCCGGAAGCCAACGTCGTTCGCGTCTTCGACTATCTGGCGGTAAAGCTCAGAGCTCCCAATTACGCGAGAACAGACGAGGATGAAGTAAGGGACAAGCGCCTATCCATCGCTCAAATTATGCCCAATTTTATTCCCCGCCGGCCGCCCGGCGCGGGAGAGCAATCGCCTCTGTGGTTCCCTTATACGGTTGATCCTCTCATGTCGCCACTGGAATCCGTCTATGTCACGCACTCTCTGATCACGCAGAAAGAGTTCGGCGATTTTTCTCTGCTGACCACCGAAGAGCGCGCCGACGTCAAGACGGCCATCAATAAGCTTAAGGAAAGAGGTATCCGGCTGACCTGGAGAGAGCAGGCGGAGGTGGCAAGCGCTTTGATCGAACAAAAGCTGCATCCGAATATGTATCAATTGACCGCGGAGGAACTGGCGGGGGAAGCGCGGCGTCTGAGCGCCGCGCCAGCGAACAATCATAACGGATACGTTCTTCAATTTGGCGGACCTTCAACAATCAGGGAAAGAGAGATGAAGAAGGTCTTCGATCGCGCCTACAGGATGAGAGTGACTGACGCGATGGAATTGGCGAGTAAATCAATTGAATTGTTGGGTATCTAAAACCACCAGTATGCCTAATGAAAGGAGTCCGTGATGTCAGATCGTAAAAAAGCGAAGTTGGAGCAGGATGCGAATAGGGTTGTGAGCTGGTTGGCTGACAACCGCGCCGAATTTGAAGCGCG
>DASUFM010000100.1:0-3280 GCA_036274535.1 Blastocatellia bacterium | reverse complement strand
CTCGCAGATTGAACGGGGAAAATAAAACGCCGTGTGACGAACGTAAAGGGGGCTGAAAGGATTTTCTTTCAGCGTTCGTCACGCGGCGTTTTTATATTTTATCCATGCCCGTACTTGGATGCTTTGATATGCTTATATAAGACAGTGGGGGAGCTTAAGCTCCCTGCGCTGTAACGTTTTTTATTTAACGCTGAAATCCATCCATTGCTCAGCGCGTGCGAATTTCTTCTTTGCCAGACCGTCCGTAACAATCACATGCAGCAGGTAGTCCCCTATGGGAAAGTCCTTCAATTGTAGTCGCCCTACATAATCGAACCGTTTCGGATTCACGCCCGGCGAAAATTCCAGGGAGCGCGGCGGGAGTCTATAGACCGGCTTGCCGTCGCTGTAGATTTCGGCCTGCACGGTGATTTGCGGCGCGCCTGTCTTCTTGTCGACAACGGCGTTGTAAATGGCCACGCCATATTGAACCAATCCTGAACGCGGAAATTTTCTGACATATGGCGTCGCCTGCAGATCACGAGGCAGATCGCCTGGCGCCGGACTATTGTCGCCGCCAGTTGGCGAAGCGGCCGTGACCACGCCGGCGCCCGAATTATCTGCCGAGGCGCCGGCTACAGTCTTCGGCTTTGTCAACACTAATCCGGAAAGCGCCAGGCCGTTTTTTTTCAAATCCGGCAATCGAATGAACTGGCTTACAGAGCCCGTGCGGCCCGACTCGCCGTCTCTGAGCACTGCGCGGAATTGATATGCTCCCGGTTTTTTGAGCTGAAAATCGGCGCGATAGGCCAGCCCTTCAGCCAGGGCTTCACGGTATCGCTTCTCATCGAAATTGAGAGCCAGACGATGCGCCGCCAGGTCAGCGGTAATCCCTTCCTCATCCAAAGCGAACGCCGCCAGGTCCAGATCCAGCCGCTTCCGCCCGTCAGGGCCTTCTTTAAAAGTGAGCTTCGAACAATCGATGTGGAAGAGCGCGCGGACGATCGGGCCGTCCTTGGAAGAATTGAAGAAGTAAGGGGTCATCCGTAGAGATAGATCGCGCGCGCCCATAGGGGCAATCAAGCCCGAAAGAATCTGTCGCCATCTGGCGCCCGGGGAATTGGGCGCAGCATCGGCCCGCGCATTGGACGCCAGCGACGCGTTTCCGGGATTGCCGTCACTGACACCGAAAAAACCGGAACGCGAACGCACCCTCAAATCGGGGCGATTGACTTTGACCTTGATTGAATGGCGGCGCTGGTCGAATTTCTCATCTTCGGGATCGAATCCGAGCAGATAATAGCTTTGTAGATCGTAGAGCGCTTCATCGATGCCTATATTAAGGTCGTTTGTGTTGACCACGGTGAATCCGCCGGTCTGTTCCGAAAGGAATCTGGGTCCCTCCAGGGCCTCCTGCGCGGTCTGCAGCGCGTCCGAACGCGAGGAGGCGCCGGGGAGGCCTCCGGCGTCCGCGCCGGGCATAAAAGGTTGTAATCCCTTCGCGTCTATCGAATAAATGACGACGCTCGAACGGTTGGCTTGCTCGACCAGATTCTCAAGGCTTTGCAATACCTGATTGGTGGAGTTGTCATTGTCGGTCTTGCTGTTGATGCGAAAACCGTCGGAGAGGAGGATCACGCTCTTTCGCCCGGGGAAGTTGCGCAGGTTGCGGACGACGAAGCTCGTCGCGCCCAGCGTGCCTGTCGTGAAGCTGGTGTCCACGAATTCCTGGAAGCTGTCGGCCGCGGCCTGTTGTTCGGCCTGTCGCTCAGCCTGCGTCTCGTCCATCTCGCCCGCGCCGCTGGTGTCGGCGAAGCTGGGCATCATGTCGCGGCTGAGCGGGTTCCACACCAATTTATCAATGGCGGTGTATAGGATGCGCTTGTCGCTGGTGAATTGCTCCAGCATTCCCAGCCCTGAGCCGGTGCGGATGATGGCGACCAGATCGCCGTCCTGCATTTGCTCGCCCACGAATTTCCTGAGCGTCTCGCGCGCGAGCGCCATGCTCGGAGGCGAAAGCCCCATATCGTCCACCACAAAAGCGATGGCGCGCCGCACGTCTTCCGGCGCAATCTGCCGCGTCGGCATCGATTCCGGCGCGACGATAATGTTATCTTCCTTCCTGGCCGCAGGCTCGCGCTTCACGGTCGGCAGGCTGACGTGAGAGAAGTGAGTCAACTGCTGTTTCTTTCCGTCCACCAGCAGTTCGAAATCGCCCTCGGTCAAATCCTCTACATGTTTGCCCTTCTTGTCTGTGACGACGGCGTCCACCTGCACGAGCTGCGTGGTGATGCGCACCACGTCCTGGCCCCGCTGCGGCGATGTATCCTGCGCGAACCCTGGCGCCGGAACGCCTGCAATCAATGCCCCGGCAAGAATAAAAATGATTGGACGCTGAAATCCTGGCATGCGCGTGCGGGCGAAGATGAAAAGACGAATTCTCATCTTCCATTTGCCATCTTGCGATTGTCATTGTCCTCAGGCGCGCGGCGGGCGCGACGGCGAATGACGAACGAAAACGGCAAATGGAAAATGAAGAATGGTTACTCCTTAAAATGTTTCCGTCAATGACTACTTCACTTTCTTAGCCGTGAACTCCTGTGGCGGCCGATCCGCCCCTTCTACAGTGCGCGTAAACTTAATCTCGTCTCCGGAAACTTTCCCTTTGTAGAGGAGCGTAATGTCGTTTCCGTTGAAGCTGAGCTTGATCGTGAAAGAAATTTCGTCTCCACTGATCTTGCCATCGGAAATCGGATTTTCGGCGCCCCGCATTCCCGACGCGGTTCCCGTCAACTTATCTCCTTCGGCCTTGAAGGTGAAGGTCTGTTCGCGGGTTTGACCACCACGTCCCGGAACCTGAGCGGTCCATTTGCCGTCTATGTCCGCGGCCCAAACCAGCGACATGGCGGCAAACACGAAACATACAGAGAGAAGAACTGTTCTCTTCTTCATTGAATTTTCTCCTTGTTAAAAGTTCCATCCGAAGGGATGTTTTTTTGGGGTACGGCGGAGGTCTGAAGATAACTCTGCCGCAAAACTCCAACGCCAAACTTCAAGACGAATTATTGTCGTAGTTTGTCACACAATATGGCGTTAGAATCGCTCAGGAGTTAGCTCGAATTTAATTATGGCTGGACTGCGCTAAAAACAAAAACGCGAAGCGTAACGAAGGAAAGGAGGAGGAAACTTCGTCGCTTCGCGTCTCTGTTCAACACGGCAGCCATCGCTGACTGCCAGTTTAAAACTCAGCCTTAAGGCCCGGCAGGCTTAGCGGCCTGAGCGAACCGGGACTTTGATTACC
>DASUFM010000099.1:0-2940 GCA_036274535.1 Blastocatellia bacterium | reverse complement strand
CGCCACAAAAAGGACAAAGTCGAGCTCATATGGTATGGGCCGCCATCAGTGGAGAGGCCAGAAGATGGGAACGACCAGCAGCGTCACGGCCATCACGCAGATAGTCAGGATTCCGCCCACGCGAATGTAATCGGAGAAGCGATAGCGGCCTGGCCCGTAAACGATGGCGCAGGCGGGTTCGAGCGGCGTGGCGAAAGAAGTCGACGCCGCGATGGCGATGGTCATGGCGAAGGAGCGCGGGTTGACGTTCAATTGTTGGGCTACGTTGATGGCGATAGGGGTAAGGAGCAGCGCCGCCGCGGCGTTGACCATCGTCTGGGTGAGCGCGACAGCGAAGAGGAAGAATCCGCCCATCACGACGATCGGCCCGTAATCTCCGAGGAATCGTGTCACGTACTGGGCCGCCAGCTTCGCGGCGCCAGTCTTTTCCATCGCCAGGCCCATCGGCAGGGTCGCGGCGATCAGCACGATGATCTGCCAATGGACTCTGGTGTAGGCTTCGCGCGCCGTGATACAGCCGGCCATCAGCATCGCCGCCGCGCCGGCCAGGCTGCAGACCGCGAGCGGCGCCAGGTTCAAGCCGGCGGCGACCGCCACTGCGGCAAAGATCGCGACGGCCCAGGCCGCCTTGTTTTTCCTCAGGGGAGTGTGCCGGACATCGTCGAGGGTCAGGAAATTCGGGTCTTCGCGCAAACTGTTGATGCGGCGGCGGCGGCCCTGGATGAGCAGCATGTCGCCGACTTTCAATTCTATGTCTTCGAGGTTTTCGTAGAGCGCCTGGTCATGCCGGTAGATCGCCAGCACGTCCGCGCCGTAGCGGGATCGGAAGTGAATACGTCTGAGCGTGCGATCCACGAAAGTGGAGTTCGGCGCGATGATCGCTTCGACAATCGCCATTTCGACGTCCTCTCCGCCGCCGGGCCTGCCGCCATGTAGAATCACGCCGGCGTGTGGCTCGTGAACTGACATAGTATCGCTTTTGATGCCCAGACCCTGGCCCTCCCTGGCGCTCAGGATCTTATCCGGTTTTCCCCTGACCAGCAGCACGTCGCCGGGTCCCAGGACCGCTTCTCCGTGTGGCAATACGCGTTCGCCGCCCCGGACGATGCCGATGATGTGCAATTCGTATTTGCCGCGAAAATCGGCCTCGGCCAGCGTGCGGCCGATCAGCGGCGAGCCGCCGGGCACGACGAGTTCGGTCAGGTAATCCTTTTCCGTTCGCCCCTCCACTCCCAATCCGTTCAGGCGTCGCGGCAACAACCGTGAGCCGAGCAGAACCATGTAGATGATTCCAGTGAGGACGATCGGGACGCCGATGGGCGCGAATTCGAAAAGGCCGAACGGCTTCAGGCCATATTTGGGCATCAGGCCGTTGACCGCCAGATTGGTGGGCGACCCGGCCAGAGTGCATTTGCCTCCGAGTATGGCGCCGAACGAGAGGGGCATCAGGAACAACGAGACCGGGGCCTTGATGCGTTTGGCGATGGCGATCACTCCGGGCATCAGGACCGCCGTCGTCACCACGTTGCTCATGAAGGCCGCGATCGAAGACGCCGTGAGCATCATGATGACCAGCAGTCTGACTTCGCCGTCGCCCGCCATCCGGTGCAGCCTGTGGCCGATGGCCTCGACAACGCCGGTATTGAAGAGCGCGGCCGAAATGATGAAGAAACTGGTGAGTGTGATAATCACCGGGTCGCCGAATCCGATGAAGGCTTCCGCCGGCGTGATGACGCGGCCGACCGTCATGGCGAGCAGCATCAGGATCGCGACCATATCCATCGGCAGCGCCTCGGTCACGAACAGAATTATTGCAATCGCCAAAATTATGAAGACAAATGCGATAGCCACTTTGATTGCGCTATGTAGGCCAGCTTATGGCGCCGAGCGCCGCGGCGCGCCGCAGCAGGTCGAAAACCGCTCCGATCACGTCGTCGAACGAAGCCGGCTTTGTGAAGAGGAACTCCGCGCTCGAACTGACCGCCTCCGGGATTTCATCGCGACCGTAGCCGGTGATGACGATGATCGGAACCCGGCCCAGAACGCGATTGCCTCGAAGTTTTCTGAGTACCCGCTCGCCGTCTATGTCCGGCAGGTTCAGGTCCAGAACTATGACGTCGGGCAGGAAACGCCGCGCCGCGCAATAGCCGGAAACACCGCCGGTCGCCGACCTCGTTTCGCAACCTTCGGCTTTGAGCAGATGTTCAATCGCTTCGCGCGAATACTCATCGTCCTCAATGATCACGACGCGGGGCTTGCGGTTATTCATAGTATTAAATAGGACAGATAGGACAGATAGGACAGATAAGATTTGTAAGCCCTATCTGTCTTATCTGTCCTATCTGTCCTATTTTCATAAAGCAAGAGAGGCGCCATTGTTGTACTATTTCGCTCATGAAGAGAATTCTGATCGCGAGTTTGATTGTGACCGCCAGCTCAATTGGCGCAGTCTCGGCTTTTTCGCCGGGCGCGACCGGGCGCTTTTCGGAACTGGTCACTTTCAATAAGCAGGTCGCGCCGATCCTCTTCGCGAACTGCGCGGCATGCCATCACGCGGGCGGCGCCGGGCCGTTCAGCCTGATTGAATATCAGGAGGTCAAAAAACGCGCGAAGCAGATCGTGACCGTGACCGCGAGCCGCTATATGCCGCCCTGGCTGCCCGAGCCCGGCTACGGCGATTTCGCGGACGCGCGCAGGTTAGACGACAAACAGATCGAAACCATTCGCCAGTGGGTTGACCAGGGAATGATCGAGGGCGACAGGAGCGATCTTCCTCCTGCGCCGGCGTTCAATGAAGCCTGGCAATTAGGCCAGCCCGATCTGATCGTCGAAATGCCGCTCGCTTACACTTTGCCCGCCGAAACGACCGACGTCTTTCGCAATTTCGTCATTCCTCTTCCGATCACGAAGACGCGATACGTCAAGGCCGTGGAGTTTCTG
>DASUFM010000098.1:0-5663 GCA_036274535.1 Blastocatellia bacterium | reverse complement strand
GAAGGCCTGTGGCCGTGGGCGAGGCCGGAAATCTATTTGTGAAAGGGGCGAGCGCCGCGCCTTTTTACTGGCGTCAGCGCGAAAAGAGCCGTCGCACGATGCAGGGCGATTGGACGGCGACGGGCGACCGATATCGGATGGATGAGGATGGCTTCTACTGGTACGAGGGGCGCGCCGACGACATGCTCAAGGTCGGAGGCGAATGGGTCTCACCGATCGAGATCGAGAACGCGTTGATGGAGCATCCGGCGGTGCGCGAAGCCGCCGCCGTCGGCGTTCCCGTCGAAGGCGTAATGCGCATCCGCGCCGTGATCATTACCGACTCACGGCGGGCTTCCGAGACATCGCTCAAAGCGGAGCTTCAAGACTGGTGCAAGACGCGGCTCCAGCGCTTTCAATATCCGCACATCATCGATTTCGTCGATGAGCTGCCCAAGACGGCCAGCGGCAAGATACAGCGCTTCAGATTGCGCGAAGTGGGTTGAGAGTCGGGATTTGGCCCTCAAGAATATGTTTTTAGCCTCGAATGGACACGAATGAACACGAAACTTCTTTCTGTTTCGGATAATTCATTTAGCGGCTATTCCCTTGCCACAATTCAATGAAGTTAAGTTAGGCATCGGAGTGGCGACGCCGTTATGATTTACGCGCACGATTCGCTAACTTAACTTCTTTGGAGCTAAGCCGGGAAACTCTCGCAGTATGCGACGAATTCGCGCGCCAGTTCCAGCGCGGCCTTCGCCGACGCCTCATCCGGCTCGACCGTCTTCAGATTCTCGAAAGTGTTCCATAGACCATTCCAGGAACCGCCGGTCTGGCCGGACAAGACGAAGATGTTTTCGAACTCCCACAAAGCTTCGAGCGAAGTGAACGGATCGACGAGTCGCTGGTAAAGTGGGACGCGCGCCGCGGCGGCCGCCGCCTCATACGCTTCGATCTGCGCCTGCTCGTAATTGCCGTGGTGAATGTAGGCGACGGCTTGTTCCAGCCGTTCATGCGCCGTCGCGAAGACCGGAACCACTTCGGCTATGGTCGTGCCGGCGCATTCGCCGCGCACGCCCGCGCGTATGCTGAAACGTTCATTCTCGTGGCCGTAATCGTCGTAAAACCGCGGGTCGTCCTCAAAAGATGGAATGGTTCGCAGCGGCTCCAGAACTTCTTTTACCCGCTGATCGCCGATGCGCGCGATGAATGAGTTGAAATCCTCGCCGGGTTCCGACTGTTCCCGATGCAATTTGAAAAGCGTCTCGACGACTTTGATGGAGCTGCGCGCCGGGAACTTGCCCATCACTTTCGCCGCCCGCGCCCGGCCATGATTAGCCTGGCCGCCGAGGAAAAGCAGGTGCGCGGGGATGTTGCGCCCGTCCTGCGTCATGGCGGCGGCGTGGAAACCGATATTGGCCACCGCATGCTGAGCGCAGCCGTTCGGGCAGCCGGAGATTTTTATTCGCATGTCGCGATGGGTTTCGCGATACGGTGTGAGAGGGCCGTCGAAGAAAGCTTCTGAGATGGCGCTGCCCAACCCTTTCGCCGAAGCGATGCCCAGGCGGCAGGTGTCGGCGCCGGGGCACGCCGTCACGTCGGCGACAGTTTCAGCTCCGGCGTCGCCCAGCGAGATCCGCAGCAACGCCTTGTAAAGCTCAGGCAGGTCTTCGGCGCGCGCCCACGGCAGGAACAGGTTCTGCTCTATCGAGACCCTCAGTTCGCCGGCGGAATACAGCCGCGCCACTTCGGCCAGCGCCCGCGCGTTGTCGGCGGTGACATCGCCAAGTTTGGCGCGAACGTGAACGCCGCGGAATCCCGGAATGCGATGCTCTATAACCGAATCGCGCGCCCATTGTTGAAATCCCGGATCGTTAGTCCACCGGCTGAGAGTGTTCAATCCCGGAGATACGGGCGCCATTTCGGGCTCAGCCGGTTCTTCCAGGAATTCGGCGAGTGACGGAAGCGGGCCTATGATCTCGCGCTCGGCGTCCACGGCGTCGCGGAATTTCTCCCAGCCCATCGTCTGGACCAGGAACTTCATACGGGCCTTCATTCTCTGCTTTCGCTCGCCGTAGCGGTCGAAGACGCGGACCACCGCGGTCGAGAAGTTGAAAAGCTCTTCAACCGGCAGAAAGTCGGTGTAAATACGGGCGACGTGAGGGCCGCTGCCCATTCCGCCGCCCACATGAACGCGGAAGCCGCGGCGCGTTTCGCCGTTCACCTCGCGCGTCACGGCGTGGAACCCCAGGTCATGAAAGGCGAGCGTGGAATGATCGTCGGCGCAGCCTTCAAAGGCGATCTTGAATTTTCGCCCCATGTTCTGGTTGAACTTGTTGCGCACGAAATAATGGAAGAGCGCCTGGGCGTAAGGGTAGACGTTGAAGACTTCGTCATGCGAGACGCCGGCGCGGTAACAGGCCGTGATGTTGCGCACGGTGTTGCCGCAGGCCTCGCGCGTGGTGACGCCGACTTCGGCGAGCGAGCGGAGCAGGGCCGGAACTTCCTCCAATTGCACGTAATAAAGCTGCGCGTCCTCGCGCGTCGTGAAATGGATGAAGCCGCTGGCGTAGCGGTCGGCCGCGTCTGCCAGCCGCGCCAACTGATCGGCGGTCAGGTTCCCGCCCGGAATCTTAATCCGCTGCATCTGGACGCCCTCCTGCCGCTGCGCGTAAGTGCCGAATTGCAGGCGCAGCTTTTGCATCTTGGTCTCGCCCAATTCTCCGGCGCGATATTTTTTGATCTGCTGTTCGTAATGCGCCAGCTCGTCATCGACATAATCCGGGATGACCCTCGCCGGCGATTCTTCCATCCGTGTTGAAGTGGCGTCCATGCTTTCTCCTGTCTGTGCTTTCTACTGTCTGTGCTCTTTACAACCGCTCCCTCACGGTCGCGGGACTGTGCCGCGCGCGTAAGCAAGCGCTTCTCGAAAAATAAAAACGCCCCGGCTCCTGTAGGAACCGGGGCGCTGTGGGCCTTTTCTTTTATTGATGCCGTGATCTCAGCTTTGAATGATTACGCGCATTGGCGGCCGGTTCCGATGAAAACAGGACGTACAACAACAACACGCGCAGGTCGCGCCGCTCTTAGCGCTAATCATTTCAGCCGCAATTGAAGATTTGGCGTTCAAAATCCCTTTCCACCCTCTGACTTTGATATATGTATATAAGTTGAACATGCGAACGGTACAGCCGCTCAGGCAGATTGTCAACGCAAGCGTTGACACGGTTGCCTGTTACCCGGCGCATATACGATAACCGCCGAGCAGGCGGGCTTTAAGAAGCTGCAGCTCGGCAATGTGCAGCTCAACGTAAACCAGAAAGCGGTCGTGGAACTGAAGATGGAAGTCGGCGCGACGACCGAATCAGTGACCATCGAAGGGTCGACGCCGCTGGTGCAAACTCAAAGCTCGGACCTGAGCGGAACGATCAACGAAAGGCAGATCACCAACCTGCCGCTCAACGGCCGGGATTTCGTACAACTGACGCGCACGCTGCCCGGCGTGCAGCGCGGGATTCCCGGCGCGAACATTGACGGCGCGGGCAGTCTGGCCTGGCGCGCCTCGGCGTCGTTCGCCGCCAACGGGATGCGAACGCGCGACAACAACTTCATCCTGGACGGCGTGGACAACAACGAGATCTGGCTGAATTCGGTCGTCATCTTCCCCAGCATAGACGCGCTCGAAGAGTTCAAAGTCCAGACCAGCACCTATTCCGCCGAGTTCGGGCGGTCCAGCGGCGGCGTCGTCAACATACAGATAAAATCAGGCCAGAACGCGTTTCACGGCAGCGCATTCGAATTTTTGCGCAACGACGCGCTCGACGCCAACGACTTCTTCAACAATAAAAACGGGCGGGCCAAACCGCCTTACAAGCAGAATCAGTTCGGCGGCACGTTCGGCGGCCCGATCCGCCACGACAAGATGTTTTTCTTCGGCGATTATCAGGGCGGGCGAATTCGCGACAGCAAAACTTATCTTTCGACCGTCCCGACCTTGAAGATGCGCAACGGCGATTTCTCCGAGTTGAACCGCGTGATTTACGACCCTCTGACGCGCCAACCTTTCGCCGGCAACGTCGTCACCCGAATGGATCCGGCGGCGAAGGCCATCATTGATCAACTTTATCCACTGCCGAACGTCGCCGGGACCAAAGCGGCGAATGGGCAGACCATCAACAACTTTCTCTATAACCCGGCGCTGAGCCGCGAAGACGATCAGTTCGACGTGAAGATAGACAACTACTTTTCACAGAACAATCACTTCTTCGGCAGATACAGCTTCGAGCGCACCCACCGTTTCCTGCCGGCGACATTGGAGCACGGCGACGCCGGGACGACCTTCGGCGCGGGAGACGGGTTGATTCGGGGACAGAGTCTGGCGCTCAACGACACTCACACATTCAGCCCGCGCTGGCTGAATGAAGTCCGATTCGGCGTCAGCCGCATCTCCATCCAGGTGACGTCGATCGACGCCGGCACGAATCTGGCTCAGAAAGTCGGCATTCCCGGCGTCAACATCAGCGACAGATCGACGGCCATGTCGCAGATCACTTTCACGCCGGGCGACATTCGCAACCTGGGCGCGAACTCGAATCAGCCGCTGCAGACCTTCCTGGACACGTACCAGTTCATCGACAACGTGACGCACACGCGCGGGGCGCACACTCTGAAGGCGGGCGGCAGCCTGACGCGGCGGCGGCGCAATGTTTTCAACGTGGACAACATCGTCGGCAATTTCAATTTTCAATCCGCCATCACTTCCAACTGCGGCGGCTCGACGGTAACCTGCAATCCCGATCCGAACACCGGCTTTTCGTTCGCGTCGTTCGCGCTCGGTTACGCGACCTCTGTCAACCGCGGGTTGAAGCAGGGCCTGGTAGGCGAGCGGCGGCCGGAATACGGCGCGTACATTCAGGACGACTGGCGCGTCAACAGCAGGCTGACGCTCAATCTCGGATTGCGCTACGACCTGTTCGCGCCTTATGTCGAGGTCTATAACCGGCAGTCGAACTTCGACACCAGCACGGGCAAATTCGTCGTCGCCTCCGACAACGCCGTGATCAACGGCATCGAGGTCGGGCGCGCGTTGCAGAAAACGCCGACGAAAGATTTCGCGCCGCGCTTCGGTTTCGCCTACGACCTGTTCGGCGGAGGCCAGACGGCGCTGCGCGGAGGTTACGGCATCTTCTGGAACAACCCGCTGACCGGCACTTCGTCGTCGAAGCCGGACAATCCGCCGTTCCTGTTGTCGAACTCGCTTACGACCGGACTGTTGCCGACTATACGGTTGAGTAATGGCATCCCCGCGCCGCCTCCTCTCAATCCCAATGCCGCCCCGTCCGGCACGACGCGATCTATCTTCGATCCGGAGTTCGGCGACGGTTACGCCCAGCAGTGGAATCTGAACATCTCGCAGCAGTTCGGCAGGAATTACGCGCTCGAACTTTCTTACGTCGGTTCGAAGGGCACGGACCTGGTCATCAAACAGGACATTAACCAGGCGCCGCCGGTCGTAGGCGTCAGTGATCCGAACGTCAATCGCCCGTTCATCAAACTGGCGCCGGGGCTGCGATCGCTGTCGCAGGTGCAGAGCCGCGGCTATTCGAACCACAATGCGTTGCTGGTGAAATTCTCCAATCGCTTCAACAACGGGCTGGCTTTCGTCAATTCCTACACCTTCG
>DASUFM010000097.1:0-2088 GCA_036274535.1 Blastocatellia bacterium | reverse complement strand
GGGTGCAAATTGAAGTTGTTTGCCATCATCGCTTTCAGAAAGGTCAGTGAATAAGGTGAGTTCACCGCCGAGGCGCGGAGATCGCCGAGACAACGCAGAGAAGAGAGATCGGTTTACCCTTCGCGTCTCCTCCGCGATCTCAGCGCCTCGGCGGCGCGCTTGATTCTATAACCTGAAACCATTGAACCGATTGGGCTTTAATTTGCAGCCTTCAATTTAATTCTGTTCTTCTTCTCCATAGTCGTTGAGATATTCCTGCCAGGCTGACGGGAAGAGACGGTCATAAATCTCGAACGGCAAGCCAAGGACGTCGAGTTGATAAGGGTCTTCGACGAGCTCTTCCGAGAAATCAGCGATATGGACGGCGCCCGCCGGATCCAGAACTTCTCCATCTTCAGTAATCACGGAAAGGCCCAACGCATCGATTTTAGCCTGCGCCTCCAGCCGCTTTTGCGCGTCAGCTTCGCCAAGCGTTCCATCATATAAAAGATACTCACGGATGAGAGGTTGTATCTTCCTGTAGTTATCGTTGGGGTAAAACGGCCCACTGGCGCTGCCCATCGGAGGGTCGGCGGGCGCCAGTTCCGCCGAACCGACCAATTTACCGTTTGCGTACACGTTGCATCTCAATGTTTTTCTATTTTCCTCTCCTACATTTTCTTGTCTGATCGTTTTGCGCCCTTTCAATTGATCAGCTTCACTGTGCGTTTTTCGCGCGCGCTGATCACGGCGGAGTCGACGATTCGCTGACCTGTGCGACTCAACTCTGGCGAGAGCGGCCCGGTCACGGCTTCGCCAGTCTCCAGGCAATGGATCAAATATTGGACCGGGTTCTGGTGGGGCGGGTTCAATTGATCTACCGGAATCTCATACGACTCCGGTCGCTCTTTCGTCTGAACGCGGACAGCCGGCTCGAAGTCGTAACTGCTGATCGTGCCCGCGTTCCCGACTATGACGAATCCGCATTTCGGCTGCGGCTGATGCGTCCATGGGTCGCTGAACGCGCCCCATCGCGTCTCGTATTTCGACAAACCGGATTCGTAACGGGCAATAGTCACGCTGTGTTCGTCTACTTCCAATCCGGAGGGCTGGTCAACGACGGTCGTGATTTCGATCGGAGCGCGCCCGTCGTGGAACCAGGTTCCCAGAGTCACGCCGTAGCCCAGATAATCGAGCAGCGAACCGCCTCCACTCGCCCGCTTGTACCACCAGCTGTGCGGTTTCTGGCGCGCGACTTCCTCGTCGCTGACGGCGACCTTGTCCGCGAGGTGATAGAGCGGGCCGCGATTGCCGTCGTAGTAATGAACCTGGATCACGTCCCCGATCAGGCCTCCGTCGATCAGGCGCTTCGCCGTCCGATGCGCCGGGTACCAGGCGAGCGGCCAGTTGATGACCAGCGTTTTGCCGGTCGCCCGCATCGCGCGAATCATCGCGTCGGCGTCGGCGAGAGATGCGGCCATCGGCTTTTCAAGCAGAATGTGGACTCCGAACGGCGCGACCTTTTCGAC
This sequence comes from Blastocatellia bacterium, assembly GCA_036274535.1. Taxonomy (GTDB): domain Bacteria; phylum Acidobacteriota; class Blastocatellia; order RBC074; family RBC074; genus JAJVID01. The sequence goes on along the minus strand of DASUFM010000097.1, from coordinate 580 downwards.
ATATTCCGCGTGCCGCGCCGTGGCGGGGCAGAGAATCGCGATGTCGGGTTTCGTTCGCTCCAGACATTGACGGTAATCGGTGAAGACGCGGTCGGGCGAAATCGAGAAGTTGGCCGCGGCCGTTCGCATCCGCTCCGGATCTTCATCGCAAACCCCCACGATCTCGGCGCGCGGATGTTCGTGAGCCATCCGCAGCAGATCGCCCATGTGCATGTGGTCGAAGTTTATGCCGGCGATTTTCATATTGCATCATAACTGCTCAGCCAGTTCAGCCACTAATGAACACGAATGAACACAAATCTATTTCTTGATCATGAGTGTCTGTCATTCGTGAGCATTCGTGTTTATTCGCGGCTGCGCTTCTTACGGGCCTGAGCGCTCGCATTACATCTTCGAAATATCCTCCAGCGATTCCCGATAGCGCCGGTCTTCCAGCATCTTCAGTTTTATATCCAGGTACCTTTTCAGATACCAGGCCAGGATGACGCCGGACGGCAGGCAAATCAGGATTAAGGCTAGTCCGATGATCTTGATCATTGCTGTCCCCTCAATTGTATTTGCGGGTTGGCCGCGCCGTTGA
>DASUFM010000096.1:0-2636 GCA_036274535.1 Blastocatellia bacterium | reverse complement strand
ACCGCTCCCTACCGGGCGCGGTACTGACTCGGTGTACCAATCTTGTGTGGTCTGATTTAGATGTTTGACAAGGTAGGGCTAAATAGCTGCGAAAACGGCTATTTATGTGGCATTATGCGCTCAAGATGCGGTTGATGGCGTTGATATAGTCCGCGGCCAGTCGTTCATTCTTGTGTTCGCCCTGCGTCGCTTCGAGAAGCGCCGAATAGAGCCAATGTAAATCGCGTTCGATCTCCGACGTCGGGTACAGTCTGGCGTTGAGCTGGACCGCGCTCAAATCGGCGGGGACGCCGAGTACGCGGCCTTCGAGAGGAGACAATTTCAGATACATCACGGCGATCGATCCGGAATAGCCTGTCCAATCCGTCAACGGCAAAGTTCCGTCTGGCGCGGGCAATGGAGGTTTCAAAGACTCGGAGAATTGTCTGGGCATGGGAGAAGGACCGGTTATGCTGCCCTGCGTCGCGAGCAGCGTCGCCGTGACCTCGCTGGCTGTATGCTGCCGCCCGGCGGGAGATTTCACTTTGACATCGCCGGTCAAAACCAGCTTGCCGGAAGCCCCCGCCCCCAAGGAGGCGGCCTTCGGCATGAAGGCGAATTGATAACTCAAGCCGGCCTCGATCCTGCCCGCGAACCCTGCGCCGTTCGGCAGGACGTGAATGGAGTAAATTTTAGGCGCCGCGGCTCTCTTTTGAGTAAGCATTCCTATGTCCTCTTAAAAGTCATTTGATCGAAAGTCAGGAACACATAAAGCGCAAAACCAATACAAAAAGCGCAAATGAATACTATCGATGGTTTTGCGCTTTTTGTGTTTCTTCTTATGAGCTTTTTGCGTTCTCCAGAACTGAACTTAACGCCATTGGTCTGAAGGCGGAGCCTCGAACATCTATAGATTATCGCGTTTCATTTCCTCAGTCAGATATTCACATGCGCGTATGGTCAGGGCAAGAATGGTCAGCGTCGGGTTCTGATTGGCCGATCCCACATAAGCCGCGCCATCGATGACGAAGACGTTTTTCGCGTCCCACATCTGATTGAATTTATTAAGGACCGATTTCTTCGGGTCGTCGCCCATTCGCGCCGTGCCGAGTTCGTGAATGATGCGTCCGGGCAGGGTCAATCGGCGGCTGACGCCGATCTGTTCGGCGCCGGCGCGGGCCAGGATCTCGGCGGCCATTTCGGCGGCGTCCCTGCCCATCTCCCGTTCGTTATCGGAATGTTGAATGTGGATTCGCAAAACGGGGATGCCCCAGGCGTCGACCACGCCGCCGGGATCGATCTCGACATAATTTTCATAACGCGAGAGCATCGCCGCGCGCGTGGTCAATCCGACCGGCGCGACGTACCACCGCCGCACCTGGCGTTTGAATTCGCTGCCGAATCCCGGGATTGCGCGAGCGCCGCCTGGAAACGATCCGATGGACGCTCCGCCCTCGAATCCATAACCGCGCAGAAATTTCGGATGTTTTGTCGCCTTGTCCAGGTTGCGGAATCGCGGGATGAAGACGCCGGATGATTTGCCGTCCTCGTTGATTGTGTCGCGACCGGCGAACATAGGCAATACGCCGGAAGCGCCCGTCCCGCCGAAATGATCGACCAGGTAATGTCCCAGCGCGCCCGACGAATTGCCGAATCCGGCGGGATGTTTGTCTGATTTCGAATTGAGCAGGATGCGCGTCGATTCCAGCGTCGAAGCGGCCACCAGAATCACTTTACCGAAAAATTCCAGTTCCTGGCGCGTCACTCGATCGACGACCGCCACGCCTTTGGCCTTGCCGGTATTCTCGTCGGCGATGATGTGGCGGACGATCGAATTGGTTCGCAGCGTGCAGCGTTTCGTGGCCATGGCCGCGGGCAGCGTCGACGACAGGGAATTGAACATTGCGCCGACCGTGCAGCCGTTGCCGCAACTGCCGCAATAATGACATTTCGCGCGGCCGTATTTCGCGTGGTGCGGCTTGACTTCAGTGAGCATCGCCACGCGCGGTTGAATCAGGTTGATCCCCAGCTTCGCCGCGCCTTTCTTCAATAAATGGTCGCCGCAGGTCAGCCCCATCGGCGGCAGGTAATTCCCGTCGGGCTGCCACCACAGGTTGTCGCGATTGCCGCTGACGCCGATCCACTCCTCGGCCCTGTCGTAATATTTCTTGATCTCGTCGTAATTGATCGGCCAATCGACGTCGAAACCGTCATGCGTGGCGGCTTTGAAATCCAGGTCCGACAACCGCCAGGACAATCTGCCCCAGTGTAGCGTCTTTCCGCCGACCACTCGCGCGCGCACCCACAGGAACGGCTTGCCCGGATCGGTCGTGTACGGATGCTCCGTGTCGTTGATGTAAAAATTGCGGCTGAACGCGCCGGCGGTGTCCTGCATCCACTGCTCTTTCTGCTTCCATCCGGGCGGGCCGAAGCCGCGGTACATCGATTCATAGGCGAACTTGTTCATCGAGAAATGCGCCGGGTCCAGCTTCGGCCCCGCCTCCAGGATCAACACTTCGAACCCTCGCTCGGTGAGTTCCTTCGCGGCCATTCCTCCAGACGCCCCAGAACCGATTATGATCGCGTCATAGACCTTCTTCGCAGTAGAGAGTTTCCTTTGCACGTAAGCCTCCCAGCCTGATTGCGGATTGCGGATT
>DASUFM010000095.1:0-5587 GCA_036274535.1 Blastocatellia bacterium | reverse complement strand
ATAATTCGCTTGGAAAGATCTGGAGTCTTTAAGGATTCCTCCAGGCGAATTATTAGGGGTCTGTCCCCGTAATTCCTCTCTGTCCCTAATTCCCCTTTGCCAAGAAAAAAGCGGCGCGGACTGGGTCCGCGCCGCCTGGATTGTTGACTTGTCGGAGCCGAAACCGGCTCTTACTTGTGAGGCTGGTCGTAATGGGCCTGCAGGTTTCCTCCGATAAAGGGTGTCGTCGGAAGATCCAGCACCACATTGCCCGGGTTCAACGTCTCGAAGATCTTGATCTTCGCCGTATCGTTGCGGCCCGGTTCACCGGCGTCGACAAGCGTGAACTCGACAGTGTATCCATCCACGCCATCGTAGCGACCGTACCCCTTACCCACCAGCGTATCCAGCGGCGCCTTCGGAGGCTCCTGCTTGATGTTGGGATCATCGGAGCACTCCAGCGTCACGAAATGGTCTTCCATATGGAATTGATGCTGCTTGCCGCCGCTCTTCCAGTTGATCTCGAAGTTGTTGGAGAGCAGCAGGTCGCAGTGAATCGTGAGTCCCTTGGTAATGGACACTCCACCCGCGTCGATCTGTTTGCCGCCGCCCGTGAAGCGGCCCGTGCCGGACTGCTCCACCGGCTGGCCGGTGATCAGGATCGCGCCGCCGTCATAACATGACGAAGTGGCGCCGCAGGTTGAGTAGGTGGTATCCAGAAACACCGGATTGCCGATAAAAAAGTCCGCCGTGCCAGAAAATGGCGTCGGGAAGCAATCCACGGTGCAGCCATGAGCGTTGTCGGCGTAACCAAGGCGCATTTCATAACCGACTCCCGTAGCGGCCAGTTCATCAAACGGCTGGACTTCGTCGAAATCTCCTCCCGTGTCCTGGTTCTGAGCAACCAGGTTGCTGTCGACCGAGTTCGTATAAACCGTGGTCAACGCTCCCGCGCCGGTCTTCAACTCGATGACGACCGTGCAGGGATTACCTGCTCCCGTATTGCACTCTTCGGCCGGTGTCCCGCTCGGATTGACGGGTTCGCTGGTGTCGAAGTTGCCTCCCACACCCGTGACCAGGCCGGTCTGAGTCAGAACCAGTGTCTGCCCGGCGTCAAGATGAACCCCGCCGCCGAGGTTCCAGATCTGCAGTCCACCGGTGCAGGTGGTTGTCGTATCGCAATAAACCGCCGTCCACGGTAGGCCGCCCGGCGCGCCGTTTGAAGTAATCGTTACTCGAATGCCCGTGACATCGACCTGGGCATTTGCTACGGATGGCGCGACCAATAAGAGCGCCACAACAGTCATCAGAGCGAACAGTTGCATTCCTTGTTTCATCTGTATTCTTCTCCTCATTCAGACTTAGCGCGAAATCGAAAGCTTGAGGAGAGAGTATAGACCGGCAAGCGAGAGAATTGCTCTGTCACTTAAGTGGCACAATAGGTCTATTTCGTTCGGATAACGGATCAAGTAATCTAACTTGCCACCCGGTTGGATTCCCCACTGTCTGGGGCAGTGTTTCAATACATATAGGCTCCGATATCCCACGTCGATCCGACCGGCCTGTCACGTTTGTCCAGATCTGGAAATGGGGGATCCAGCGCTGTCCCCGACGCGATGACAGGCGTCGCCGGCTTCAGGTGAAAATCGAATTCCGGCAGGTTTACGAAGATGGAAGCGGCATCCAGCAGGTACTGTGAATGGGAGCCTTCGGTCCAGTTTTCGGTGGAGCCGTCTCGCATCATTGCGTTGTAGTCGCTGTCGATGTTGACGCAACCGCCATGCTGGGCTACGTTCAGTCCGCCGCCTGCGCCGGCAATGATGTTGTTGCGGAGTCGGGCGGTATCGAGACTCAACAGAGAGATCGATCCCTGAAACACCGTGTTGTTGTAGATCTTCAGGTTGTAATTGACCGGCGCGGCTTCGCCGTTGGAGTTCGTGCTGATCCCGCCCCCGACGCCGCTGCCGGGAGTGTTGGCCACAACGTTGCTTCGAATCGTTGCGGTGTTGACATAGCTCAGCATGATGCCCAGCGGCGCATTGAACAGCAGATTGTTTTCAATGAGGAGGTTGGAGCGTGTGGTCGCCGGATTGAATATTCCGGACGAGACGATCCCTTTGGCCGACTGAGTGGCGGCCCGAACTCCGCCATCGGTATGGCGGATGGTATTGCCGCGAATCGTCACATTGATCAGGCCGGCTTTCAGGTCGATCCCGTCGCCCTGGCCGCCATTTTTGCCGGGATCCACAATCCGGTTGTCCTCGATGAGGATGTCGCTATGCGTATTGCCCCACGAGGGACACCCACCGTCGGCAGCGCGGATATAGTTGCCATTGACGTAGATTCCTTCGCCCATTCCCCGTTCGATGACGACATTGCGAATCGTGATGTCGTGAAGATTGCCGAAAGCCGCTGTACAGTCCGGCTTCACCGCCCAATGGAACAGGACGTTCGGATCCACGGTTGTCGTGTCGTGCAGGTAGACATACTCCACCACTGTGTAGTTGCCGGCAAACGTCACACGTCCGCCCGCGCCGGTAATGTCGAATCCGCGAAGCGTTGTGTGGTTCATCGGGAAGGCGGTCTGGGTGGAGCCCACGCCAATCGCCTGAGAGCCGGACGTCAGGGCAATCTGAAACCGGGTGGCGCCGTTGTTGCCGGTCCATGAAGGCGTGGCGTCGTTGGTGTTGTATCTCGACATGCCGTCCAGTGTGAGGCGATTCGTGCCGGCATTCGTGCGGTACACGAGGATCGAACTGTGTTCGACCTCCGGGATATCGGACGTCGCCTGCCGCGCCGAAAGATAGACAATGACGTTATTGGAAGTCAGGGCATTGTTGATGGCCGTCCATTGCGCTCCGGTGGCGGGCGCGCTCAGTGTCTTCCATGGCCGGGCCGCGCTCCCATCGCTGGTCGCGCCTGTGTAGGTCGGATCGACGTAGAAGGCGGTCTGGCTCGACTCGCTGAGCACAACCGCGGTCATGTTTTGAGTCACCGTGTGATCGCCGTCGCTGGCGGAAAGTTGGAGCGTGTAGGTTCCCGGTGTCGAGAATGTGACTGTCGTCGTCAGGCTGGCGGAGGATGAAAACGCCACGGCGGCCGGGCCTGCGATCCCGGTCCATTGAATGCGGAGGTCCTCATTGTCGACGTCGGTTGCGTGACCGAAAAGTGTCAGCTGTTTTGCCGGGAAAGCGATTGTCTTCGATGGACCGGCGTCCACGACAGGAGCGTTGCCGGTCGCCGCGTTGACGATGATCGTAACGTCATCGCCTGTCGCGAGCGCGCTGTCACTGACGGTCAGGCGCAAGGTATAGGTTCCGGTGGCGGAGAAGGTAGCGTTTGTCGTCAGGGCGTTCGGCGCGCTGAACGTGACGCTTCCGGGTCCATTGATCTCTGTCCATGCCGCAGTCAGCGGGACGCCCGGCAAGCCGTCGTCGTTGGCCGTTCCGGTGAGAACGGCGCCTGCCGGCAGTGTGATCGTCTGGTCGGGGCCGGCGTTCACAAGGGGCGCCTGATTGACCGGAGGGGCGGGATTGACCGGAGGAGCGGGATTGACCGTGATGACCGTGTCGTCGCTTGCAGCAAGCTCGCTGTCGCTGACGGTCAGGCGCAAGGTATAGGTTCCGGCGACGGAGAAGCTGGCGTTTGTCGTCAGGGCGGCCGGGGCGCTGAAGGCGACGCTTCCGGGTCCATTGATCTTTGTCCATGCCGCAGTCAGCGGGACGCCCGGCAAGCCGTCGTCGTTGGCTGTTCCCGTGAGATTGGCGCCTGCCGGCAGTGTGATCGTCTGGTCGGGTCCGGCGCTCACCAGGGGCGCCTGATTGACCGGTAAGGCGGCGTCCACTGTGACAACTACGTCGCTGCTGTCGCTCAGGATCGTGTCGGAAGCGGTAAGCCTCAGCGTATAGATGCCGGCGGATGAAAAACTGGCCGATGTGTAAGGCGAAGAGGGACTCCCGAACATCACATATCCCGGTCCGCTGACCTGACTCCAGGTCGTCGTCAATACGGAACCGATGGGCAGGCCGTCGTCTGAGGCGAATCCGGCAAGAAAGACGCCGCCCGGGAGAACGCAAGACTGGTCGGATCCGGCGTCGACCGTTGGCGCCTGGTTGCCGCTACCGCTGGTCACCTTGAAATTGAGGCTGTTGGATCTGGCGCCTCCGACCACCACATAGATCTTGCCGGATGTGGCGCCGGTGGGCACCACGGTGGTCAAACGCGTGGTGGTTGCGGTCAGAACCGTCGCCCTGAATGATTTGCCACCAGGCTTCGCGAAATAAACATCATTGTCCGCGGGAACGGGCGCGAAGCCGTACCCGTTAAGCGTGACCGCGCTTCCAACCGCTCCACTGGATGGACTGACGTTGTAGATTTGAACGACTGCGGCGGATGGTGAGATAGAAAACGCAGACAATGCGAGAGCGAACACGACGGAAACGTGACGAATCGGTCTTATGCCCATGTGGCCACTTGTTCTCCCGGCCGGCTGGCTGTTCCTGTACGAGCCAGCAAACCTCGCTGAGGTGAACCCATACCGTTCGGCTTCCCTGTTGAGGCTCGCCAGAACGGCGCTACTGATGCGATCACGAAACGAGGAACTGGCGCGGGAACCCGGCAGGCGCTCTCGCGAATGGTCCCGAAAAAGGGGCCACTGGCGATCGGGTGATGTATCAGCGCTCGAGTGTGAACATGGGCGGCAGCAACGCGATCGGCGAGGTCGAATAGTCAGCGGCGGCGGCTTTCTCGAACCTGGGCCCGGCACATCGTTTCCAAATTGGCGGGGATCATACACAGAGGGCGTTGGAGATCAAAAACAATTGTCTCCAAAATCATTCCGATGTTTGATTCGAACGCGAATTGCCGCGTGAACCGTTCGCGGCTTGCCTGCGGTGCTAACATCTGGGGGAATTAAAAGCCTATGAAATCCAGAATTGTCCTCTACGCAATCAGTATTGTGGCCGCATTCAGCGCGATTGAAACGCGCGCCCATCACAGTTTCGCGCCGCATTTTGACGCGAGCAAACCCGTCAGTATTTCCGGCACGGTCACCATGTTCGAAGGGCGAAATCCGCACAGCTACCTTCACGTGTCGGCGCTCGATGAAAACGGCAGGACACGGGAATATGTCTGCGAATCGCACGGCGTCACGCAACTTTCGCGCCTTGGAATCACGCCGCAGCTCTTCAAGGCGGGGACCAGGGTCCGCGTGGAAGGTTCGCTTTCCCGGCACAGTCCGTACATGTGCTTTTTCACGAGCGTGGAATTCGCCGATGGAAAAAAGATCAGTGTCGATTCGCCGGCAGACGCGCCAAAGACGACGGCCGTTTCTCCACGCAAAGACATCTTCGGCGTGTGGCTGCTGGCGCCGATACCGAATCGAAGCACCAGCGGCCCCCAGCCGATGATGCAGCAGCTGACGGCTGCGGGGGAGAAAGCCGTTGCCGCGTACGATCCGTTCAAAGACGATCCGACGTTTCGTTGTGATCCCGTGGCCATCCGCCGGGTGTGGGGCGCGCCCAGTACGCCACTTGAGATTCTGAGGGACGGCGGCGACATCGTTCTCCATCATGAATGGATGGATGTGCGCCGCGTGATTCACATGAAC
>DASUFM010000094.1:0-4170 GCA_036274535.1 Blastocatellia bacterium | reverse complement strand
GCGCTGCTTCAGGCATTTCCGCCTCCTTGCGAGACTTCCGCGCCGGCCATTCCCTGGCCGATGCGGAAGATAACAAATTCCGCCGGTTTGACCGGCGCGACTCCGACGACGATGTTCACGCGCCCGGCGTCGATTTCTTCGGGCGGGTTCGTCTCCGAGTCAGCCTTGACGAAAAAGGCTTCATCGGGCGTCTGGCCCATCAGCGCGCCCTGCCGCCAGAGCAGGGTCAGGAAAGCCGAGACGTCGCGTCGAATGTTCTTCCAGAGCGACATGTCGTTCGGCTCGAAGACGACCCAGCGCGTATTGCGGACGATCGATTGCTCGATCATGTTGAACAAGCGCCGCACGTTGACATACCGCCATTCGCTCGCGCTCGCGGCCAGCGTCCGCGCGCCCCAAACGCGAATGCCCTCGTTCGGGAAGAAACGAATGCAATTGATCCCGTTCGGATTGAGGCGCTCCTGTTCTTCCTGGGTCACGGCGTAGGCGACGTTGACAGCGCCGCGAACCGCTTCGTTGGCCGGGGCTTTGTGAACTCCGCGCGTCCCGTCGGTCCGCGCGTAGATTCCGGCCAGATGGCCCGAGGGCGGGATATTGACCAGTTCTTTCGGCTTGAAAACGTCGGCCGTGGTGATCCATGGATAATAGACCGCTCCGTAACCGCCATCCGATTGGCGAGGGCGCAAGCCGGCGGTCTCCGGCGCGCCCGCCCCGCCCTCGCCTTCCACGGATTTAGACTTTCGCGGCGCCTTCGCGGCCGCTACCTGCGTGAGCAGGTCAACGCTCGCGACTTCTTCGACAGTGTCCAGAATGGCGACGCGGTCTTTCATGCTCTCGCAGTGCGCCAGCAGCGCCTCGTATGATTGTGGATCGGCGTAACCCGGCGCGGCCACGATCGCGATGTCGTCCACCGCTTTCAGCGCGTCCAGCCCCCGCCGTTCGCGGGCGTCTCCGACGAGCGCGCCGTCCTTGCCGACGTTAACGACGTAACAAATTCTTCCGCCGTTCAGAAAGAACCCGTAAACAGCCTGCGCCAGATGCGTGCTCGCGCTGTCGGGCGCGGTGAATTCGCGCAGAAACTGGGTCCAGTTGGTGATCCGCACCGCTTCGTTCAAACGGGCGTCCGCTTTCGGCGCCACGCCGACGAACGCCGCCGTGCTTGTGCCGACCGCTTCGATTGGTCTGGCTCCTGAAGGCGCTTCTTCTATATAAACACCCGGCGCCAAATAATTCGGCATATCAGTCCTCCGAAGTTATGAACAGGGCCCGTAAGACCTTCAGGCCCTATCACGACGCATTGTTATCAATTAAATGGAAACGGATTTCGAGAGGTTCGTCTCCAATGGAATAATCTATTTCCTTCACTTGCCCCTTCGCCTGAGCCAACAGCTTCAGCCGGCCGTTCGACGGGACGCCTGCGAATCTGAAACGCCCCTTTTCATCGGTGCGCGCCGTGATTCCCAGCGTCAGAAGATCGACACGAGCGCCCATAATCGGCGTTCCGCCCGCTTCGTAAACCGTCCCCGACAACACTCGCATCGGAGACGGTTGCAACACCACCGGCTCTTTCACCATGGGAGCCGGAGTCTCAGGACGTTCGCGCCGCAGCGGCGCTCGTAGAAAAAACGACGGCTGCGGCGCCGCGCCCAATACCGCCCAGGCTTCGACAGGCAACGGCTCCACGACTACTTCAAACTCGGGAGCTTCTTTCTCGGGCTTCTGCAACGCCGCGAAGATCAACTCTCCGAGCAACCGGTGCGACTCTTCCGCTCGCGGCGACCGAGCCGTCACCAGGTATCGAAGGTTGATCCTGAACGGCGGCAGTTTGCCCACGCGGGCGCAGTTACTTTGAGACATGTCCATCAGGTAAAGCCCTATCTGAGCGCTTTGCGCGTCGTCAGCCGGCAATCCAAGCGTTACCTCGGCGCCGGTTATGATGGAGCCGATCCAATCCCTGATTTCCTGTCCGATTTTTTCGATCACTGTCGACATCCATTCCACATCAGCCGCCCAGCTCGACGCCGATCGTTACCGATCGCGCCATGAAGGCCGGGCGCCGTCGGCCCGGCCCATGAGTCGAGACCGCCTGCGGCGGCCTCACTCACTAAATCGGAAACCAGCCGCATTTCGGCTCACAACCGGGAAAAAGAAATTCTTTTCCCGGCTCGAGCCGAAGTTACCTCGATTTCCGATTGAAGGTTTGAGGACGCCTGCTCATGGATGTGACGCAGGCAAGCGGCTTTCCAGAGTTGATGGAAATGAATAATAGCCGGCGATCAAAATGCCTCAAAAAAGGAGATTAGTATGATAGATGTTCACATTGGTTTCATGGATGAAGAAGTCAGTGAGTTACTAAAATGCCTGGTCGAACAATTCGGAAATGATCGGCCGGTAATAGCGGTTGAGCGCGCGAGAATCGAAAAGGAAGGTTTTTTGTTTGAAACTCCTTTCAAAAAATATCAGCCGAACAAAAGCCTGGTGGATATAGTTTACCCGGAGGATGTCTCGGCTGAAAATTACGATCCTGGCGGGAAGTCTCTGCAACACAGGCTTGCCTATTATATTCATAATGAGCTGCACAGCGAGGACAACCCGATCAAGAAGAGGGTCGATAGCAGCGCGTTAAAGACCGCGAAATTAAAATTGAAGCCCGGAGATATTAAGCTCTCGGTCATAAGATTTAATAAGGACACAGAAACTAAAAACCCCATCATCCTGGTCCGCAACCCTGAAATGGGCGCGCAGCCGAGCATTGTCCGGCCCTACGAAAGAGCAATATTCAAGGCTATATCGCGCCTTGAAGAAGCCCATCAGCCGTCATCCAACGAACGTAATGACGCCGGCGTCAGGCTCCATAGCTTCGCGTCAGGAGGAGCTATCAATCCCGGCGTCTACCCCGGCACTATATCCAGGCCGATGGCCAGCCTGTATATCGGCTCTGAGGTGGATGAAGATGGGCGAGTTTATTCAGTCGTCAACCTGGCCGCAATTAGAAACATTCCGCCCAAACTTTGGCCTCAACATGTTGAATTCTACAGGGACGAGACAACAAAGACCTATGTGTGGGGCAATGTTCCAATAACATCGGAGATGAAAAAGGAAGAGATTGACGCTGTCAGCGCAGAAATAAATGAAGATGTGAAGAAGTCCGTCCAGTGGTTCGTACTGGATTCCGGCGATTCATTGTTGGAATCGACATTAAAATGCCTGAGTGAATGTTACAGGCTGGGGAGCTTTAAGTACGAGCCGATTATATTCAGAGGACAGACGTTGAACTCTGATACTCCCGAAATCACGGCGAACTTCTCTTATTTTGACGACCTGACGATGAAGGGAAATCTGTACAAGAAGTTTGGGAACGTCGTGGTGAACTCTAATATGGAAGACTACCATGTGCTTCGTCTCGCCAGGAGCATGGTGGAAAGAGGAGGTCAGACTAAAAAAGGGGTTATACCTCCGCATAGATATGCGCGGTTGATTGACGTTGAAATATTGCGGGTTAACGCGAATGTCAATATCAGCCTGCCTGCCGTACAAACAGCGCTTGATGGGTATTTGGGCGCGATTCGTTTAAGCAATCAAGAATATATTGAATCAATCATGTGGGGGCTTAAAGGCTGCCCTTTAGGCGAAGTCGGGAAGTTACCTCCGCGTGTGAATCAGTGGGGCGTTTATATGACTCTCAAAGGTAACGAAGACCTCGCAAAATACATATATACCTATACAGACGGCGCGGAACAGATCTACTGCATGGACCCATTTTGTTGCGAGATTGCGACGGATCTTCTCAAGGAAATGGCGAATAAGGATAACAACTATGATGAAAAACTTCGGGACGCGGCTGGCGCTGCAATTACTGAAGCGAAACATCACGCATGGGATGACGATTGGACTAAGACCCGGGATTTGGTAGGGAAGTTCGTGAACCTGATGTATGAGGAGTACAAAGACGAGTTCTCAGGATCAGATTCAATGTATTGCTGGTTGCGACCAGGTAAAAAATGGAACGGCCTCGATAGGTATAGGATGCTTACCAAGGAGGCGGGAGAGATATTCCTTAAGAGTGAAGAGAATGTGGATCGCCTGTTTTATAAGTCGGCGAACCTGCTGGCGTTACAACAACTTGCGCCTATCGTGGCTAAACGCTCAAAAATTTAGTAAGCGCTCACA
>DASUFM010000093.1:0-27852 GCA_036274535.1 Blastocatellia bacterium | reverse complement strand
TTAATCGCAGCTTAACCGGCGATATTCGACGCTTGATATTTTTCAACCTCATCATCGGATTAAGACATTGAAAAATGGCGCTGACTTTGTCCTTTTTGTGGCGCCAGCGCCACAAAAAGGACAAAGTCGAGTCGTATTCCATATTTGATATTAAATATGGAATATGAAATATGCATGCCCTCGAATTCCCGTCCGACCGCTTACGATTCTCATCGACGATATCGCCCTTCGAGCGCAAAAAAATGCGGCGAGTCTTGCGACCCGCCGCGTCAAGGAGTCCATCAACTAAGCACCAGCTACGGAAGTAACTCGTAAAAAAATCGGTATCGTTTCAGTCACATCTTGGGCCTTTACGGCTCGCGGTTCGTGAAGAAGTAGCTGACGCCGAACATGAAGGTGTTCTGGTTGTCTTTCGCCACGCCCGCCGAGTTGATAAAGAACTTCTGGTTGGAGAAGTCACGGCGGTATTCGAAGCGCGTGATGAAGTTGTTGAGCAGTTTCACCTCCTGCGTCAGCGTAATGTCTTTGACCGTCTGCGCCACGCCCGTTCGGAGGCCGTCCTTGTCGTTGAAGACCTCGAAGCGAGGCGCAAAGGCGAAGCGGTCGTTAAAAGCATATTTGAAATAACCGGCGAAGCCCGTCCAGTGGCCTCGGACGCCGTCGTTGCCGGCGTCCGAGCCGTACACGAAATTTCCCAGCAAAGTCAGTTTATCTGTCGCGTATACGGATACCACTGTGTCGGATATGTGGCGCCAGTTGTCCCGCGCTGAAATCCCCGGCGCGTTGGCGAGCGGAGCCTCCGGGCCGGCCAGATAGGTCTGCGTCAAGGCGACCTTCTTGCTCGGCGTCAGACCGAGTTGGAAGCCCGCGGTTTTTCCGGCGTTTTCGCCGGCGTTGTTCTCGAAGACGTTGTCCCATCCGTTGAAAAGAAATCCGCTCAACGCCGCCTTGTCGTTGAAGGCGTATTTGACGCGGAATCCCGCGTGGTAATAGGGCCCTAAAGCAAACAGCAAGCCGCGCGAGTAGTTGAAGTTATCCTTCGTCTCGATGACTTCGGCGCCGACCGGCGTGTACATCTTGCCGAAATCAATGGTCAGGCCGCCGCCGATCGGCGCGACGTAACTCGCGTAAGCCTGCAGCACATGCTTGGTCGCATCGCTGCGACTGGAATCGCTGACCGAGATGATGCGGTCAACGGTCTCCCCCAGCCCCAGATCCACGCGGAAGCCGAGCGGACTGTCTTTCGAGTTGGCCTTCTGCAGGGTCAGCTTGGCCAGTTGCAAGCTGAAGGCGTTGTGGCGCACGTCGAAAGCTCGTCCCTGCGTGAACATGTCCACCTTGTTGTTGTTGAAGCTGTAATAGCCATCCACGACGCCGCTGAACTCGACGTCGCGAAAGAACTTGAGCGCCCCCTCGTTCTTCCTGGCTTCCTCTTGAATGGCCGCGATCTCCTTCTTGATTTCGGTCACTTCATCAGCTTTTGTGATTGTCTTCACAGGGCCGGCCACATCGGCCGTCTGCGCCGTCTCCATCGTCGCCAGTTTCGCTTCGAGTTGGCGGACACGCTCTTCCAGGGCATTGACCAGCTTCACCATGTCGGAATAATCCTTACCTTCGACTTTGGTTGACGCAGCCTTTTCATCCCCTGTTTTTTTGTCGCTTTTATTTTTGTCGTTTTTATCTTCGACTACCGCATTCGCCGCGACGGGACTCATCGTCCGAAGCCCCTGAGCCAGGGCGGTATCGAATAAAACCATCTCCATGAACAGCGTGAAAACTATCCCGAAAATTCGCGCGGGGCGCCGGATCGATCCGGCGGCGGATGATAATCGTGTCAGCATTGGATTGTGCTCCTTCGGGTCACCCACCGCGGCGCTGCGGCAACGCTCTTCTTGCAAAAAAGATTGTCAAAGTCCTACACTACCGCTCGCCACGCGGATGATCTTGATTGTCTGTGTGGTTCTTGATAAGGGCTGTGGCGCGATGATGTTCCAGCATCACCGTTTATGCGTCACAGCCCCTTTCGATTACGGAATGCGGGATCCGCGAGTCAACATACAATCTTCGCAATCACAAATCCGCAATCCGCAATCCGCAATCATCAGACGGCATTCTCACCGTGTTCACCGGTTCGGATGCGGATCGCTTCTTCGACGGGAAAGACGAATATCTTTCCGTCGCCGAATTTCCCCGTGCGAGCGGTTTTGATGATAGTGTCAATCGCGCTCTCGACGACCTCGTCGTCGAGGATTACTTCAATTTTCAGTTTAGGCACGAATTCGACCTTGTATTCGCTGCCCCGATAGACTTCGGTGTGGCCTTTCTGCCGTCCGAAGCCCTTCACCTCGCTGATGGTCATGCCTTGCAGGCCGAGCGTCTGCAGCGCGTCTTTGACGCTTTCGAGCAGATGCGGGCGGATGATCGCTTCAATCTTTTTCATAGCATTTTCCTCTCTTTGAAAGTCGGATAGTTGCTTACGCGGAAGGCTCAGCGGCAGCCGCCGCAAAGGACGACTTCTCGTAACTCGCGTCCGAGTAGCCGCCGGCGACGGCGTCCAGACCGAGATTGTAGCCTTCCTCGCCATGTTGTGACAGGTCGAGTCCTGTCACCTCATCCTCGCCGCTGACGCGGACGCCGACGATCAGGTCGACGACTTTGAGGATGATGAACGACCCGACCAGGGTCATCACTATGGCGATCAATGAAGCGATCAATTGATTGAGAACCTGTTTCGGATTACCTTCGATCAATCCGCTCGGCAGCGCTCCCCCCTGGGCGTCTTTGAAGACGGTGTTGACTGCGCTGTTGGCGAAGACTCCAGTCAGAATCGCGCCGGTGAAGCCTCCGACGCCGTGGACGCCAAAGGCGTCGAGCGAATCGTCATAACCAAGCGCCTTCTTCAGACCAGTGACCGCGAAATAGCAGACGACGCCGGCGATGAAGCCGATGATCAACGCCGACATCGGCGTGACGAATCCCGAGGCCGGAGTAATGGCGACCAGCCCGGCCACCGCGCCCGAAACGCCGCCGAGCACCGTCGGTTTGCCATGGCGAATCCATTCGATCACGAGCCATCCGAGAACCGCCGCGGCCGCGCCGAAATGCGTCGCGACGAACGCGCTCGACGCCAGGCCGCCCGCCGAAACCGCGCTGCCGGCGTTGAACCCGAACCAGCCGACCCACAGCAGACATGCGCCGATCACACTGATCACGAGGTTGTGCGGCGCCATTATCGTCTTGGGATAGCCCAGGCGCTTGCCCAGATAGATTGCGCACGCCAGCGCCGAAAATCCCGATGAAATATGGACCACTGTGCCGCCCGCGAAATCAAGCGCAGGAACCTTTCCGCCCAGAAACGCGTTCAGCAAACCGCCGTCGCCCCAGACCATGTGCGCCAACGGCAAGTAGACAACAACCACCCATAACGAGCAGAAAAGCAGCATCGCCGAAAACTTCATGCGCTCGGCGAACGCGCCCGTGATCAGCGCCGGCGTGATGATCGCGAACATCAGCTGGAACATCATGAACGTCTGATGCGGGACCGTCGCCGCGTAGCCGGACGGGGCCGCGCCGACGCCTTGCAGCAAGCTGTATTCGAACCCTCCGACGAACGGACTGCCCTTGGCGAACGCGAGGCTGTAACCGAAGACCGCCCAGATCACCGTGATGACCGCCATCATGATGAAGCTCTGCATCATCGTCCCCAGCACGTTCTTCTTGCGAACCAGACCGCCGTAAAAGAGCGCCAGTCCCGGGCCGGTCATCAGCAGGACCAGCGCCGCAGAGGTCAGCATCCAGGCGTTATCGCCCGCGGTTTGCGCGCCGGCGAGCGCGGCTTCGGCCTTCGCCAGACGCTCTTCGACCGTCTGCGCCAGCGCAGTGGAAGAAAGCAGGAGTGAACCTATACCCGCCACGGCAAGCTTGCAGGCGGCGCTTCGACAAAATGCCCATGTTCTCATAGCTAGTGCCCTCAAGATCTATGGATAGCGCGTCGCGGATCGGTTAAAGCAGCCTCCGCTATCGTCATCCGAGGTTTTTGGTTTCAGCGAGCGCGGAACGAATAGCTTCTTCGATGGCCGGCAGACGGTCGTCCGCCAGTTTCTCGCCCGCCGCGTTTGTCACGTAGAAAACGTCCAAAGCGAGGTGTTTTTCGGTCGCGACCTTCGCGAAAACTATGTCCAGGTCGAGAGACGAAAGGGTGTTTGCGATTTTGTAGGCGAGCCCAAGCCGGTCGCCCGTTCGCAATTCGAGTATAGTGCTCCTGCCTGATGATTGATTATCCCAGCTTATTCTTGTGCCGCTCGGGGCGACTGTTTTACGTCGTTGAAAGCGCGAGACGTTTTGCGAACGCAATCTCTTTTCGACGGCCGCCGTCACGTCAAGCTCGCCGCAGAGCGCGCGCCGGATCGCGTCGTCTATCTGTTCCCACCGCGCGGGGTCGGTGATCGGCTCGCCGGCGGCGTCGCGCACCTTGAACGAGTCGATTGCGATCCCGTCGGAGCGCGTGTTGAGTTGTACGCTTAGAATATTGACGCCCTGGGCCGTCAACGTTCCCGCGACGCATGCGAACAGACCGTGGCGGTTCGGCGCGCACAGGTGCAGGTCGGCGCATCGCGCCTGCGTGTCAATGCGCCAGCCGGTCTTGACCGGGCGCGAATTGAGCGCATGCGCCAGGCGAATGTGCTCTATGATCGTTTGCGCCGGCGCCGACCGCGCGTAATCTTCGGGCAGCAGGTCAAAGTGCTTTCGCGCCTCGTCGATGTCGATCTCGCTCGCCAGCATCCGAACCACGCGTTCGCGCAGCTCTTCGACGCCGCGCTCCGGCCGACGGTCCGGCGCCAGAATCGCGCGGGCTTTCATGTGGAGTTCCCAGAGCAGCGCGTCTTTCCATTCGTTCCAGACGCCCGGCCCCACTCCGTGAATGTCGCCGTAAGTCAGCAGTGTGAGCATGTTCAGGTTGTCGAGCGTCCCGACCTGCGCCGCGAAATCGTTGACCACTTTCTCGTCCGACAGGTCGCGCCGCTGCGCGATGTGCGACATCGTCAGGTGATGGCGAATCAGGAACAGGACCTGATCCCTCATTCGCGGCTCCGGACTGAGTCTGGCGAGCGCCCTTTCGGCGAGCCTGATCCCCTTCTCGGTGTGATGCCCGCCCATCCCTTTGCCGATGTCGTGCATCAACAAACCCATATGCAGTGAGGCCGCGTCGCTGATCTCTCCGTACAGATTCCGATAGCGCTCCGTCTCTTTGCCGCGCGAGAGGGCCAGCTCGTCCAACGCCCCGATGGCGCGCAGCGTGTGTTCATCGACTGTGTAGCGGTGATAAAGGTCGTGTTGGACCAGGCACGTGACGCGCCCGAATTCGGGCAGAAATTTTCCCAAAAAATCCAACTCGTGCATCAGTCGCAGCGCCGCCGCCACTCGCCCCCTGGCCCGCAGCATCTTCAAAAACGCCTGAGACGCCGCCGCCGAGGATCGGAACGCGCGATTCACGCCCGGCAGGCTCGATTGAATCGCGTCCTGCAGCTTGACGCTGAAGCCGGCGCCCGTCGCCTGCGCGTACGAAAACGCCATCATCATTCGTTGACCGTCAAGTTCGGCCTGGCCGGGGGCTCCGCCGGCGTGTCCCACGTCGGATTCGACCAGATCAAGGGCCCCGTCGCTCATTACAAACCCGCCGGGCGCCGCCGTCGAACGGGTTCGGGCGAACCAGCTCTTCTTTTGCCTCACCGCCATAGCGCGCTGCAGATGAGATTCGCACAAACGATGCAATCGCCGCGCGTGCAGGTAATAATCCCGCATGAAAATCTCCGACGCCCGCTGCCTGGCCGAATCAACGTAACGCAGATTGCGCGCCACGTCCTGTTGCAGATCGAGCGAGAGCGCGTCCGTGCGGCGCGACGTCATGAAATGCAATTCGTTGCGCACACGCAGTAGAAACTCATAAGCCGAGCTGATGGCTTTCGCGTCGCGTTCGGGAATGTCCCCGGCGGCGACAAGACCTTCGAGCGTCGAGCGCCCGTACGCTATGCGCGACGCCCAGAGCAACCCATGCAGATCGCGCAAGCCGCCGGCGCTTTCCTTGATGTTCGGCTCCTGCATAAGCGCCGCGGCGCCGAATTTGGCGTATCGAGCCTCGCGCTCCTTCATCAAATCTCCCAGCAAAGCCGCCTTCTGTTTTTCAAAGACCTCTTCTTCAAGCCGCTCTGTGAGCTGCTCGAACAACTCCTTGTCGCCCCACAGCAGCCGCGCATCGATCATCGAGTTGCGCGAAACGACGTCCTCCCTCGCCATAGAAACGCAATCGCCGAGCGTGCGATTGCTGTGCCCGACGTTGAAACCGACATCCCAGAGCATATAGAGGATCGCTTCACTCAACTTCGCGGCGAAAGCCGCGTCCCTGCGATTCTGGCGCAGGAACATAATGTCAATATCCGAATACGGCGCCAGCTCACGCCGCCCATATCCGCCGAGCGCCACGATCGCGAACTTTCCGCCGCCGGCGGCGTCCACGGCGGTCCCGAATTTTTCTTTGATCGCCGCCTGCGCGATGCGTTCGACCAACATGTCAACTATCAGACTCCTGGCCTGAACTATCTGCTCACCGCCTATTCCGAACCGATGCCGCAAGCTCAGTCGCTGTGTCTCTATTTTCAGGAATTTTTTGAGCGCGGCGAGACGTAGCGCCGGATTCGGCTGACTCTCGATCTTCCGCAGTTTCTCGCCTGCGTGACGCTGAATTGTGACCAGATCAATCTGCATCTCATTATGCGCCGCCTGCCTCAGGATTTTGCAAGCAGGGCGCCAAAGGCGGGAACACACTGATAACCCCTCCGCAACGCCTGTGTTTATTGGCTTTTGCCACGTTCAGCCCATTGCGCCAGGCGGTTCTGAGAAGCGACATACTCTGACAAAAGTGTGGCTTAGGAGGCGCAAACAGACATTCTTGTATGAATCAGGTCTGAACCGGCGGCCGCCCCGGCTGATAAACTAAAAGTCTGAGGACATTGCGGCGGCCCTGTGACTATGGGACCGGGATTGCGGCAGGCGAAAATTCTGAGTGGTGAGAGCTTTTCATATGGCATGCGCCACGCGCTATGTTAAATACCGCGCGCCAAGCCGGACAAAATTGTCATCACGATTAAACTAATCAACATTTATGTCGGAACGGGGACAGGGCTTATAGGTTTATAAGCCCTATAAGCCCTGTTATTTCAAAATCATCGAGACTTCTTCGCGCAGCCTGCCGTCCGCATAGCTACGCTGAACGCGAACCTGTTCGACCGGCGCCGCCACGTCTAGCAGGCCGGAGACCTCACCGGAGAAGAATTCCATCGATGGCTCGTTCGGTCCGAGTTGTTTGATCTCTTCACCACGGCGCTCTTTCCAGTAAGCTTTGATTCGCGGCTCGTCGAGTTTCGCGAAGATCTGATCGAAGGCCTCGCCGCGCGCGGTGAATCGAATCACCGTCAGTTCGTGAAGAGGCGATTGGCTCTGTAATTCGCGCTTCGATTGAACGTCCGTCATCAGTGACGAGAGCAGTTCGGCGTCGTTCGATACGATCAGATGCCGTCCGCGCACGCCGTAGCCGACCGCCCGGCCGAGCATAGGCAATCGCATCTCGCGCCATTCCGCTCCATTCGCGCTTCGGCTGTTCCACTCGAACGGCGCCTGCGCTCCCGCGATCATCAGACGGTTCGCGGCCAGCCCTGTTACGGCGCGTTCGAGCGCGGCGCGTCCGAGCGCCCGCGGGTTATCCAGGGCGATGATCGTGGCCCGGCGGAATTCGGCGAAGAGCGGGCCCTCGGCCGCGCGGGGCCTGGCGATCCTGGCCGCCACTGACGGCCTCGCCGGCCGCAGCGCCGAATTCAATGCGGCAGAGAGCCTTTCTTCGCCTTTCAGCCTGATCGCGGCGTCGTCGATTTCGCCCACCCCGCGCTCGCCGGCGTCTTCGGGGTCGTCGACATCGTGGTTATATTTGTCGCTCAAATACGAATAGCGGCTGACATCATAAGAATCTTCGCTTTCATCCGCCGGTTCGAAATCGCTGCCGTCATAGCGGCTCCAACTCCAGCCGCCGGTCCCTTTCTTAGCCTCCAGTTTCCCATCGAAGAGCGCATCGCGAATCATCTCGGCGCTCGGGTCACGATCGCCGCCGGCGGCTCGCAACTGCGCGAACGAGACGTCAGCGGGTATGATCCGCTCCATCTGTTGCAGCGACTGTTTAGACAACGCCGCGCCGGGATTCGGGGCGCGACCGTCGAGCAGAAATTCGCGTCGCTCGACCCAACGCTTATTTTGCAACTCAAGGTCGAAAATTCCGGCGCGCATGTTTTTCAAGTCCGCCACGTTCCGCATCGCCCAGTATTGTTTGAAATACCAATCGTCGTTGAGTTGCGCCTGATTGACCCAGACCGTCATGAAATGCGGCTTCGTCGTTTTACTGAGAGTTTGAAATGAAGGCTCATCTGTCATGCGGTCCTTCTTCGCTTGCCCGCCGACATTCGCTATCGCCCGCAGCAGCAGCTTTTCGCTGGTCGCGAGAATGAATCTGCCTTTCAACTGCGCGAATCCGAGTTGCTGCTTCCGGCGACCTTCGTCGGCCTCCACGTCGCTCAGGTAATAGACCGTCCCGCCGGGCGCTTCGAGTTCTTCGAAGTTGTTCTTGTTTTGAAAGAATTGCGTGGCCGCGAACTTCGCGTCGCTGAGAGGAGCGATAACGACCAGGTCCAGACGCCCGATGTCGTATACAGCGACAGCCGCGCGATTGTCTGTGAGGGCGCTGAATGCGGACGCGCCGAGCGAAAAGCCGGCGGCGGTATTGAACTCCTCCCAGCGCGAAAAGAGCTTGTTTGCCAGATGCCGGCTCCACAGCTTCTGGTAATTGACGCTTTTCAGATATCGATCCTTCAGCGCCGACTTGTCCCACTGTTTGACGGCCGCCGGCAGATCCTGAAACTGCGCGTAAACAACTGCCCCGCGCGGGAAGTCGTTCGCCAGCTCGAAGCCGTCGGCCGCGCGATTCGCCGACACCGCGTTGATCACAACGCCTATGCAGACGAGCGCCGCGATCAGGGCCGCGGTGAAAAGAGAACGCTTGATCATTTGCCGATAATCAGTATTTGAAAACATTTCCGTCTCCTGTTCGTAGTCCCGCCTTCAGGCGGACAAGATCGTTCATCCCACTATTCCGCCTAAAGGCGGGGCTACGAACCATAACTAGCTTCTCGTAACCGCATTCTCGTTGAACTCGATTGGCGGCGCCGTTTTGCGCCTGCGTTCTTTCCGCTTCGTCTTCAACTGTTCGATGCGCGACTCTGATTTGCTCCGTTCAGTCGCATCCGGCGACATATTCAACCTTGTGGTCTCGAAATCGATCGCCCTCTCCAATTCGCCGATCTGTTCGGCGGAGATCGAAAGCAATCCGAGCAAATCGAATTGCGATTGCGACATCCGGCGGTTTGAACGCTCCGAAAGACTGAGGAAGCGCGTCTTCGCTCCGTCAACCCATGCGCCATTAACCGTAGATTTGCCTTTCAACCGCTCATCGGCGCCGGCCAGTTTCAACGCCGCGCGATGCTGTCCCTGTTTCGCATAGAGCCTGATGACCTGCCATCGCTGCTCGTCTTCAGTCGCGCCGAACGGCGAGGCGATCCACGCGTCGCCGAAGCCGATCATCGAATCGAGCAATGATCGCAGGGCATCGCCCTCACGTCCCGCGTTCTTTTGTGACAGCGCGCGGAAGAATCCGAGTTGCGCGCTCGGAACGCTCGTCCGGGCGTCGTCGAGGCGTTTGAACGCGCCGTCAGATAGTCCATGAATGAGCATCGATTGCGCCTCAACAGCCGCGATCATCTCCTGGTCATTGATTGCGCGAAGCTGTTGATCAAAAGACGCCCGGCTTTCCGATTTGACGACCTCAGGCGCGATCCACAGAGCGGTCCAGCGGACCTGCCGCGCGACGCGGCGATCCGAAATCAAGGACGCAAGTTGATTCGTCGCATCCTCGATCCTGGCGCCCGCCGCCAGCGCGCGCGCCAATTCCAGCCTGTTAGTATTATCTTCCGGAGAGAGCGCAGACAATCGCCGCCGGTATTCGATAGAGGCCGTGAATTGATCAAACTCGGCGGCCGTTTCAGCCGCGACGCGCAGAGCCTCGGCCAACCGAATCTCATTCACTGGTTGCGGGCGCGTTATCCATTCGGCCGTGACAGCCCGCGCTTTGACCCGATCGAGCGCGGCGAGTTCGGCGGCGGACGTTTCGCGCGTCTCCGAATCGCCGAGTTCGACCATCAGTTTCAATATCTTCGTCCCGCGTCCGGCGTCGCCATTTTCAAAGGCCAGGCGCGCCAGTCCCGCGAATGGCGCGATCTGAAGCTGTTCGAGCGCGAGGGCGCGTTCGTAAGCCGCTTCCAGCAATTGGCGGGCTTCTGCGTCGCGCTTCTCGGCGCGCAGAGTCGCCACGGCGGCGTTCAGACGCTCGATGTTCGGCGCCGCGACGAATTCCAGTTTCGAGCCGGTTTCAATTCCCGCGAAACGTTTGAGCCCGGCGACCGCCTGCGCCACGCGCCCCTCACGAATATCCAGCCGCAATTTTGCCAATCGCAGCCATTCAGGACGCGCGAAGCGGCCTTTGAATTCCTGCTCGATTTTCGGTATCAGGCCAAGGGCCTCGGCGTTCCTTCCCTCAGAGATCAGGTAATCCAGATATTTCCGGTACCAGCCAGTTCTGGCTCCGAACTCGCGAGAACCCTTATTCTCCGATTTCGCGGCCCTTTCGTGATCGAGTGATTCCTCGACTTCGTCCGGGCTCCAGGACGTTCGCCTTCGCAGGCGGTCAACGAAATCTTCGTCTGATTCATTGCTCGATATACCCGCGGAGTCCTGAATAAGCTTTTCGTAAAAGGGCGCGAAATGTTCGCGTTTGACGAGCGGTTCGTTGATCGTCATCTCGGCGAGAGAAAAACCGCCCGGCGCCGAATCGCAAAGCTCGCTCAGAAATATGGCCTTGTCCGCCTCGTCATTCTGAGACGCCACAACGCCGTCTTCTCCCTCTTTGCCGAAAGACCAGGCCAGGGCGCGAATCAACGGCTTGAACGACTCCAGACCTTCGCCGGAACGCTCCGCGTCTTTGAGGCGTTTGAGGACCATCGGCTTCAATCGCGCGCGCGCCTCGGCGGCCAGGCCGTGGGCGGCCAGAGTACGCAGATAAAGCGTGAGCGATTCAATTCCCGGCTTATCACCCCCCGGCTCGTCGCCGAGGACGAGTTTCGACCAATATTCATGGGCCTCCTGGCGTTTGCCCAGCCTGAAATAAGCAGAGCCGGCGCCGGCGATGGCTTGCCGGTCTCCGGGATTCATCTCCAGCGCGAGCCGGAAATGTTCGAGCGCGAGCTGATGTTCGCCCTGATCGGCGTACCACAGCGCCAGCCGTCTTTGCGCGCCCGAATCTTTCGGGCGATTTTCGATCATGGCTGGCAGGAAGACGGCGCTTGCCGTCTTCGACGCCTGGTTCGCCTTCTCGGACGCCGCCAGCCATCGCCCGTAACCTTCCGCCATGTAGAACCAGTTGTCGCCTGCCAGATGCTGACTCTGATCCGGTTTGTTCGAAACCATCTCGCCTATGGACTTCCAATTCAAAGCGCGCAGGAAAAAGGCTTCGTTGTCGCGGTTCAGGTCGCGCGCGGCGAGGCTGATCTCGGCCTGGCGCGACGATTTCCAGGCCGCCGATTGCGGCGAGGCGTCGACGGCTTCATGCGCCAGCTTCAGTTCGTTGTTTCTGAACAGAAAGCCGATGAGTTGGAAGCGATACGAGGTTTGACTTTGAACGCATCGGCGCAACTCCTCGCGTCCGGAGTCGCCTTGTTCCAGCAGCGCATCGAAATATCGCTCGATCATCGGGTTCGTCGTAGTCAACAGTTTACCCGTATACGCGGCGAACTCTTCGCGCAGGACTTTCAACTCGGCCTCGCCGTCGCCGCCCAGCCGCGCGTATTCGGCTATCAACGAACGATAGGCGAATTTGTCCCGCCACTGATCGCGCGACCGCTCCTGTTCCAGCAGTTCGACGGCGCGCCGGTAGGCTCCTCGCTCGGAATAAAAATTGATCAGCGACGTCAACCGATCGTGATAACCGGACTCGTTTTTATCAATCGCCCGGGCCGCGTCCTTGCGCGCGATCAGAATCTGCTCGGCCAATTGGCCGAGCCCGGCGCGCCGGCTCATGTTGAACAGAACGGCCAGCGTTTCGTCTTCATTCGCCGCGCCCTTCGCTTCGGCTATTCGCGCGCGGATCTCGCGGTCAACGGCGGCCAGTTCGTCGCCCGTGGCGTAATCCGCCGCGACGCGGCCGACGACTTCGGGCAGCGTGCGGTCGAACATCTCCGCGAGCGCGCGGGCTCTGCCCGCCAGCAGATTGACATTGCTCCCGGCCTCGCGCTTGATCCGCGTTCGCACGTCCCACAGGCGTCGCAGGATTTGATCGAGGGGCTCTCCGTCGCGCGCCGTTTCAATATAACCGGCAAGCTCATGCGACTGTAAATCGCGCTTGTAAACATCGGCGGCCCATGCGTCGAAGGCCTTGCGGTAAGCCTCGACGGCTTTCGCGCGTTCTTTGCCGCGCAGCGCCGAGGCCTCGGCGAACAGTTCGCCGAGCGTCTTTGTGGTCGGTTTCTCGACGGGGAGTTTCGCCCGCACGGCGTCGGCGTCGCGCTTGCGTCCGGCCTTTTCATAAGCGTCAATCAGGCGGCGCAGATATTGCGGGTCGTCGTTCGACAGTTCGCGGGCGCGGTCCAGCGCCTCGATCGCAGATTTGTAATCCTTCGCCTTCAGACTGACGTCGGCCAGCTCGACGCGCAATTCGATCATCTCCGGCTGATTGACGATGGCCTTTTGCAGGTTGGCGGCTGAATCGGCCAGATCGCCCTTAGCTTCGTAAATACGGGCCAGTACCAGATTCCAGCGATAATCCTTGTACGCCTGCTCCGAGGCGTTCCTGTAATACTCGATCAGGGCGTCGCCGCCGCCGTAGCGTTTGACGTATTGGATCGCGGCGTTGACGTTCTCTTCGTTGTCAGGGTCGCGGTTGATGATCTCTATGTGCTGTTCGACGGCGGACTTGTAATCTCTGAGGGTCGTGAACGATTCGATCACGCCGCCGCGCAGCTCTTCGATCGTGTATCGCATTTCGGCGCGATCCATGTCCGATTGCCTGATTGCGCGAATGGTCTCGCGGTAACGCTCGCGCAGCGCGGCCGGGCGCGAGGTTCGTACGTAAACGCGCGACAGTTCCTTGAACACGTCCAGGTTGCGCGGGTTTTCATCGTAAAGTTTCTTGAGCGCGGCTTCGGCCTCGGCCATCTGGCCGAGCTCTATCTGTCGCGCCGCCAGTTTGCGCGCGAAGACGTAATGGAAACGCCCCCGGCCGCGCTGCGCAGCCTGCCGAAGCATAACAATCGACTGGTCGCGCCTGCCTATCCGCCAGTTGAAATCGGCGGCTTCGGAAAGCACGCCGTAATTGGTCGGGTACTTTTTGACCAGTGCCGCGATAATCGCCGAGGCCGCGTCCTTACGGCCTTTCGCCGCGACGCTCTCCGCCAGTTGTAATTGATAGGAGATCGCGAAGCGCACGGTCTTC
This sequence comes from Blastocatellia bacterium, assembly GCA_036274535.1. Classification (GTDB taxonomy): domain Bacteria; phylum Acidobacteriota; class Blastocatellia; order RBC074; family RBC074; genus JAJVID01. Next base: position 14,216 of record DASUFM010000093.1, on the reverse strand, counting down.
GCGGCCACGACCAGCCGGCGAAGCGTCGCCAGTTCGCCCGCCACGTCTTCGCTTTCTCTGAAATGGCCGCGGGCGCTGTCCAGAAAATTCTGCGAGCGACTGCGCGCCACTTCGAGGCGGAGCATGGGCGCGGCTTCCTTCCATTTATCCAGGCTCTTGAGCAATTCGACGTAGCCGAGCGTCAGCGATTCGCGGTCTTTAGTCCGGGCCAGTTCGCGCTGAAACGCCAGACGCAATTGTTCGGGAACGCCCTTGCGCGCGTAAAGAGTCGTCAGGCGGCGTCGCGCGCGCCAGTAATCGTCGCAATGTTCATCCAGCGCCTTGACGTATTCGCCGAGCGCCTCTTCCGTACGGTGTTTGGCTTCGAGCAGCGCCGCCATCTGAAAGGCGTAAAGCGTCCGATCGTTCATCTGGCGCCGCAAGGAAGCGAGCGTGCGCATCGCGTCGTCATATTGAAAGTAGTCCCAGTAGATGGTGGCCGTATCCAGATATATCTCCCGGTCGCCGGGCCTGAGCGGGATCAGCCGCTCCCACTGCTCTGCGGCGCGTTTGTAATCGCCGAGTTCGGCGTAAAGCTCTCCGGCCTGTGTGCGGTAAGATTCGGACGCGGGCTGTGAGTCGGCCGCCGCCTGCCCGACCTTCACGGCCTCCTCCAGCGACCTTTGATCTTTCTGCCCGAAGGAGCGAGTGAAGGCCAGAAGCCTGTCAGCGAACTCAGGCATGTTCGGGTAGAGCCGGTTGAGTTCGCGGTACGCTTCGACCGCTTCTTCGTAATTACAAAGCCAGGCGGCGGCGTCCGCCCGGAAGAGCTTGTAGGCGAGTGATCCGGGCGCGCTCGCGGCCTTTTCGCGCGCGGACGCGGCGTATTCACGCAGCTTCCCTTCCTTCGACAGGTGTGGCAGGAAGCGGTCGCGGACCGATTTCGACTCGAAATAATATTCGGTCATCAGCCGCCGCCAATCGTCCCATCGGTCGCGCGCGGAATAATAGTTGAGCAGTCCTTCGACAAAACTCAGATTGTGCGGAAACCGCTCGTGAGCGCGAGTGTAAAGACCCAGGTAAAGTCTGGCGTCGAATTCGGAAGCTCTGGCGCCAGCCCACGAACCGGCGAATTTTTGAAGCCAGTTCTCGGTCTCGCCGTCGTTCATCTTTTCGATCAGATCGCGCGAAAGCCGCTCGAACTCGCTCTTACGCTCGCGCCGCAGATACCAGCGCGCCAGGCGATCGGTCCAGACGTTGGTCTTGAAACGGTTGAGCGCCTCCTGATAAACGCGCAACTGCTCATCGAGCAGATTCGTCTGACCCAGCCATTGCAGCCTCTGCTCGTAAAGGCCCTGCTCATCGGGATATTTGTTGATCTCGTTCGAATAGAGCGCCAGGATATCCGCCGTGCGGTCTTCGCGCGCGAGCGAGGCCACGTAGCGCGACAACACCGTCGCATAACTGACGCCGCCGTCATCGGCCTCATCGGTCTTCTTGCTGAGCCTCAACGGAACCGATCTGAACCGCGTTACGCGCGACGGTCCTTCTTCTTCATCCTCGGCGCCCGTGGCGCCGGCGCGCGGCGGGTAGCTGATCGTCGCCGGGCGTTGAGAAGTCAAATCAGCGCCGCCGCCGGACGATACCTCTATAAGCGGTTTGTCTTTGGCGCGGCCTTTGCCCAGGCGATCCATCAGGCGCTGGTATAGAGCGCGCTCTTCGGCGTATCGGCCGTAATTGATGTAGCAATCGGCGAGTTTCAACGCGACCTCGGAATAATGGGGGGCATCGTCGTATCTCTTCTCGAATTCGGCCAGCAGCGTTGCCGCGACGTTCGCATCACTCGTTGTAGAGTAACGCCTGATCAGATCCAGATACATCTGCGCCAGTTCCGGCGAGGTCGGATACTCCTGCTTGTAGGCGTTGAACAACCGATAAGCGGCGGCGGCGTTGAAATATTCGACCGCGGCCCCCTGCTCCCGCTCGAATTCAGCCTGAGGCTCAGCATCGGCCAGAACCAGTGACAGGACTCCTCCCAGCACTCCGGGATGCGGGTCGGATTTCGCCACGTCCTCGTAAAATCTCAGGTCGCCGGCCGTCATCGGCGTGCGATTCGTCCCGGCGTTGAACGACAAACGGAACAGCTCGTAAAGAACCTTCGCGCGGATTTCGCTTCCGCGCTGCAACGCTCCCTGCTGGTTGAGCGTATACAGGAACCTCGAAGCCTGGTCGACCTTTCCGTCGCCGATCAGCGCCCGCGAAATGGTAGCCAGTTCCTCCGCCGTCCATTTCATGCCGCGCTGAGCGCGAGCGTGTTCGAGCCGGCTGAAGATATTCGACGCCGTCTCGGCGTTCTCGGAATAATCGTAATGTTTGTAATGGAAGAGCCTGACCGCCGTGTCGAAATTCGCCGGGTTGCGCTTGAATGAATCTTTCAGTTCGCGGCCATAAGCGCGCAGCCGGTCGCGCCCGCTCAGAAATTCGTTATAGAAAGCCTCAGACTGTTTGTCGGTCCAGAATGGATCGAAGGAACGAACATATAGAGCTTCCGCCTCGCGACCGCGACCGAGCGCGGCGAGCAGGTACACTTCTTTTTCAAGAAAGTAATTCTTCTCACTTGTGAAAGAGGCTTTATGCTGGCGAACGGCGCCGAGCGCTTCGTTGTAATCTTCCGTCTCGATCAGATGATCGATGAATTCCTTGACGACCTCGAATGAGCCGGGATCGCCCGGATATGAGGATATCAGTCCGCGGAAGAAATCGGGCCGATGGTATTTCTCCAGTCGATGGCGGCGAGCCATTTCGATCAGGTCGCGCAATATCGGCGCGCGTTCGCCTCGTGGAGCGGCGGCGATCATCCGCTCCCGCACGGCGGCCTCATCGGCGAATCGGGCGCGGCGGCGGTAGAAATTGGCCAGAATTGAGAGCGAATCCAGGCTGTTCTTCTCAAGCTCGACGTAACGCGCCATCTCAGCGCGCGCCTGCTCTTCATCTCCGAGCTTTTCGTCGAGTTCGGCCAGTTTCAACTCTATCTCGGAATCCTGCGGATAAAGCTTTTGGACTTCGGCCAGGCGGGCGCGGGCTTCGGCCGTCGGATACGGAATGATCGCCTGAGCGCCGAAAAACTCCGCGCGCGTGAACAGGGCGGATTCGATCCGCTCCGCGCGCTCTTCGGCCGACGTCTTTGCGGCCGCCGTTTTGATCGCGCTATGCGGCGTGACAACCGCAAGAGACACGAGTGAAACGATCATCGCAAACGCGAAGACTTTTCCGGTTTTCAATCTATCGCTTTTCATGCTTACCCTTAGTAATCTCGATCCTGCCCACAAACCGTTCATTTTGAGCGTCGTATGAGATTTGACATTTACTGAGCCAGCCGCCTTTGTCTCTCTTGTCTATTTCATATTTCCACTCACCCGGGGATATCGGCTGCTGGCTGAATAAGGAATGAAACCAAAACACATGACTACCAATCGTATGGTCAGTGACCTCTGCAAGTTCTAGAGTGATTGGATACTGAATTATCTTATCCTGCCGTTCGCTGTAACCAATCAAAGTAGTGGATGGTCCATCGCACTCTTCTTTGTAAAACAACGCGAACTCCAGCGCCTTGCCATCTCCGTTGTAGTCTTTCAGCCATGTGATGTGAGGCTTCGCTTCTACTCTTTCCGGCGCGGAGCCTTCCACTTTGTAGTAGTACCCATTACGAATGGCGTATGGGATATGGAAGTTGGCGTCGTCCTTAAAGTACGTTATCTCGATTGTATTGATGACGGTTTGGGTCTGGGAATTGAGCAACGATACTCTGGTCGGTCCTATGTAATAGCTTCCTCTTGTTTCATCCTGACAGGTGTAATCATATTTCGGGTCCCTCTGCGCTCCTGAAGCTTTCCTCTCAGGATTTATCATCCATAAGATCAGCATCCTGTCGGGATGGCCCCCCGATTTAAGTGATTGCTCCTCGATAATTACAGCGCCGGAGGGTAATCCGTATTTCTTGTCATCTTGTTTATCGATCATAACGTTAGATAGCAATTCGGTCGCCTTAGCGCATGGTTTGGCAAACACCGTCGCCACAATAACAATGAATGAAATAATGGTCGCTATCATTTTCATATGACACAACTTGGCGGAGCCTTTGGAGTGCGGGCGCTCGGGACCGCTTTGGTAGTCAGCTTCGATTCCTCGGCAATGATCGGACAGTGCGCGCCGCGTCCGTTGCCTCCGAAATCTATGGGTTCAAAGATGACTACCAAAGCGGCGCCAAGCCGCCGCACTCCAAAGGCTGCCGCCATTCCGATTACCGTTCAACGTCCCATCACTGTAACCTGGGCCTCGACGCTCGATTGGTTATGCGCGAAATCTTCGGCCGAGACGGTCACTGTGTATTGCCCCGAAGCCAGGCCGGCGGGCACGCGCAACAACCCGATGTTCGCCTTCTCTTTTTCGGACCATGCGAGTTGGACTGGCGCCGCGCCGTACATCCTGGCCACGATTCGCATCGCGTCGCTGTCGGCGGTTACGCGCAGGAGCAATTCATCGCCCGTGCGAACGCTCTGAGGCGGCGTCACGAAGCCGAGTTTGGGAGCGCGGCTGTCTACGACGAAGCTCTTTTCTTCCTGGTAGCCATTGCCCTGTTTATCGGTCATCAACAGGCGGCATCGGTAAGTCCCATCGGGCATCCAGGCGGGCGCGAAGAATCTGCCTTCCCAGAGGCTGTCGCCGGCAATGCGTTTGAGCGGCAGCGTTTCGCCGAAAGGCAGCACGGCAAAGACCGATTTGATCGAAGGGTCTGTCTTGACGCGGATCACCGGATCGCCGGGCTGTATCACTCGCGGGCGCAGCAGCGAGCGAGGCGCGGCGAGGAACGCCGTGTAGGGCGTGACGAATCTGTATTTCTGCGACAATCGAATGATCTCCGAGATGTAATCCTCGCGCTCTCCGTTCAGGTTCATCTCGTATATCAGCGCATCCACGCGCGCGCGCGCCCACAACCGGGGCAAATGGTCATGCGCCGTTTCGAGTTCGGGCAGAGAGACGCGCCGCGAAACGACGACCGCCCGATCGTCCGCGACGCCTTCAACTTTTACTTCCATATTCGGCGCCGGACTTTTGTAGCGCCCCACGAAGGCCGCGCTGGAGCCGTCGAAGCCGTGCGTAGATTGCAGCGCATAGATGTGAGAAAAGTTCTTTGGATCGGACGTGACGAATTTCAAAGCGTCAATGGTCGGACTCCCGATTCGCGCGAAGATGATCTTCAACTGGGTTGAAATGTCTTCGGTTTCGCGGGCCTCCGCGAAATAGCCTTTGCATTTGCGCGTCAGTTCTTCGAGCAATGTGTGATTGGCGTCGGCGCCCACGGCGAGGGCGAAGAGCCGGGTCCTGGGCTGCGCGTCCGAAGAATTCGCCTGGTCGAAAACCTGTGTGATCCGTTTGACGCTGACTGTTTTCAAGGTCGGGTTGGCGTCGGAAATGAGCGCGAGGCTGCGTTCGCCAGGTTGAAATGAGCCGGCGAGATCGATGGCTTTCAGCAAAGCCTGATTCAAATCCGTCCCGCCGCCGAGCGTGGAGCCTTTAACGAAGCCAAGGGCGCGTTCGACGTTTTCTGCGGTCGCGGACAAAGGGTTTGGCGCGAGCGGCTCTACGTGATCGTTGAAGAGGATCAGGTTGAATTGATCGCGAGGCTGCAGACTGTGAAGGAAGAAATCGATCGCTTCGACGGCGCGCGAGAGCTTCTCACCGCTCATCGAGAGCGACGTGTCTAGCAGCAGCAGAACGTTGCGCGGCGGGCGCTCGGCGCCGGCCGCGGCGCTGAAATGCTCGTTGAAAATCGCGCGCGCCTGGAAATATCCTTCAGCATTGGCAAGATTGGCTGGATTGGCCATGGCCGCCGCGGGATCGCGCAGGTCGTAAGCTGTGATCCGTTCTGGCGCGCGGTGAGTTATCCACGAGAGCCCGCTCTGAGGGATGTTGATTGTATAATCGAACGCGAGGTCTTCCTTCAGCTCGACGTCCCGCGCGCTGAATTCATATTGCTGCTCGTTCGGCCCGGTCTTGACGGCCTTCATCGCGTAGGCCGTCGAACGGAAATTGAGTGGCGAGATCGGGGAGTCGCTAAGCGCTTGCACCGTGATCTGCAACTCCCCGACGCGCTGAGGCAGGCCGAAGGAAGGCCTCAGCGGAAAGCTGAAACGCGAAGTCAGGTTTTCCACCGGCAACATCTCGGTGTACTCCAGTTCCACGCGCTTCGATCCGTAAGCCGGGATCGGGAAAACCCTGGCCGAGAACGCCGATGTCCCGCCATGCTCGTCGTCCTGTTGCAGCAAACCCGGATCGGTCAACTGGCTTTTGATTTCGGAATAAATTCGATTGGCGCGGCGTTTCTCCAGAATCACGCCTGGCAACCGTAAATCGCCGTCCCATACGGCGAAATCGGCGATGGACGATTGCGGCGGCAGAGCGAACAGATATTTGCCCTCAAGAATCTGGTTCGAATGGCTGTCGAAAATCTGCAGGATTTTGACGCGCGCATGCTGGTTGTCAATCGCCACGTCGACCTTCATCACCTGAAGCGAGAGGATCGAAGAGTCCGGCTCGTTCTTGACTGAGACGGGGATGAGCGCGCCGGATTGCGCGCTGGCCCGGCGCAGAATGGCCGCGAAAACGAACGACGTCAGGGCTAAGGCGCAGACAATCAGTCGCAGATTTCGATGGTGTAGTTTGTTATTCATTCTCATCCCTTGGATCGATTTGCAACCGCATATTTGGGTAAACCGTCGCGATTGATGGGACAATTTTACAAATTGTCCCACTGAGGCAATTGTTAAACGCTCTACGACTTCATCTTTACGAGTTTCTCTTCCAGGTAGGATTTAGCGATTCGCGCGATTCCGCCCGTCGAGCCGAAATATACGCTCTGATCGTCAACCGCCACGCTCAACACTGCGCTCGACGGCAGTTCCTCTTTCAAATGAGCCCACTTTTGCGAGCCGAGGTCCAACACCCATGCGCCGTCGAGCGAGCCGGCATACAACCGCTCGCCATCGCTCGCCATTGCGTTCTGGCTGATCATTTGACGCCCTGTCTCCGATGCGAAGCTGACCAGTTCGCCGGCCGCGGTCAGTTCAAAGACTCCTCCGCCGTTTGTGCCGATGAATAATCGCGGGCCGGCGGCGCAGAGCGCCTGCGTCCGGTTATGCGATAGTTTGGAGTTCGAGTCTTTGAAAACCCGAACGACGCGCCCTCCGGCGATTTGGGCAAGCCCGCCGCCGGTTCCGGCGTAAATGAATTCCCTGTGGCTGAGGACTGAATAAACTCCGTTGTCCGGCAACCCCTGGACCGTGGTCAGGCCGCGAAATCGCTTCGCCTCGCCTAAGCTTATGCCTCGGCCCGTGGCGACCGCCATACCGTCTTGAATCACCGCGGCTCCCATTACCGAATCGCTTAGCAATCCGTCCGCTCTGCCCAATCGTTCGGATCTGAACGATTCGCCGAATCGGATCAATCCTTGCGCGGTCGCCGCCAGCATACGCCTCGATCTCCCATCCCAGACCAGCGTGTTGATTTCGCGAACAGTCTCCGATTCCAGATGCGTAATGCGAGATCCGTCGGGCGCGATGACGTCAATGCCGTCTCTGAAGCTGCCCGCCCACAGACGCCCCAGATCGTCGAAGGCGAGAGCCGTGATGACATTGCTCTTCAACGCGCCCGGCGTTTGATTCGGCGTTTCGCCGAAGCGCGAAACCCGCGGCGCGCCCGAAAGCCTTTCGTCCTGCCAACCAAGACGCCACATGCCTTCGCCGCTCATCAACCAGAGCGTTTCCCCCATCGGCTGCTTGCCGTTCGCGAAGGCGGCCAGTTGGCAGGACGAAAGGCTTTCGGGACGCTTCCAATCCACGGGAGAAAGTTGAATGTGGTTATTTCGTTCATCCGAGCCCAGCCGGAAAATTTCGCCGCCGTCCTTGCAGAGCAGAATCTGGCCGCCGAATCGAACTGCGCTCGAAAGCTCAGGCAAAGTCGCAATCGTCCGAAAATGCATTGCCGAAAGGGTACGATCGCGGGCGGCCACGCCGAAATCCGAAGCGATGATCAGTTGATCGCCGTCAGCCACGATTCCGACGACGCGATTCGACAGCAATCCGTCGTCGACCGTGAAATGCGACCAGTGGTCCGAGTCGTTGACCCATAGCCCGCCGGCGAAAGTCCCGACGAAAAGCCGCGCGCCATCAGTGACCAGAGAAGTGATCCCGGCCAGGCGTATTGGCCCCGATTGTCCCGGTCGATTTGACTCGGCTTTGATCTCTCTGAATCGCGAGCCGTCGAATTCGAGCAATCCGCCCGCGAAGGTTCCTATCAGCAGCCGTCCGCGATCTTCGTGCAGCGCGGTCACAGCCTGCGCGTCGCGATCAGTCCACCGGTATCGTTCAAAACGTTTTCCGTCGAAGACGATCAACCCTCGGGAGCGGGAGCCGACGAAGAGTTTGGAGTTGAAGACGGCGAGCGAGGTCAGATCGCTCTCCGGGAGGCCGTCGAGCGTGGTATAGCGCCGCTTCGCCTTCCCGTCTTCGTCGAACTCGACCAGTCCGCCGCCGGTCGCGGCGAAGATCGAGCCGTTAAATTGCGCCAGGCCGCGAGTGGCGAGGCTGTTCTGAATCAGCTCGACCCCGCCGCCGGCGAAAGCCCGAAGCGTATCCTTCTCGAAAGGCGCGAAAGCTCGCGCCCCCGACAATGCGCTGACCTCCTCGAATACACGGTCGGCCCTGCGTTTGATCATCACGCCGGCAATCAGAACGGCGATTGCGACCAGCGACGCGAGCGGAATCAGAAACGCGGCCTTCACACGCGCCGGAAGCCGATTGATTTGATTGAGCGGCCATTTCATATGGTGAACCTGACGATAAATTCAATCTCGACCTTGTCCTTCTCGATGCGGACGATTATGCGGGAAGGGCAGGCGCAGGCGCCCCGTGACTGTCTTCAGTCATTTGCGTTGATATTGCGGTCGAATGTCTGCGGTTAACTGAGCGCTTTCCCCGGGGCTGCGACTGTCGCTGGCACACAGACTGTGGTGTGGCTATCCACGGAGTCATTCCATCTCGTTTGTGACGAGGCTTCGGCTCGCGCCATATTTACACGCATTGATCGCATCAACACAAGCCTGAATTTTTCCGCTCGTCTTTTTTGCTTCCACCGCCGCAAAAGCGATAATGAGGCGAGGCCGTTTGCGCGAATCGTATATGAAGACTGCGCAAATCGGCGGAGCCTTTGGAGTGCGGCTGCTTGGAGCCGCTTTGGTAGTCAACTTCGGCTCTTTGGCAATGATCGGAGAGAATCCACTTGGTCCTTCGTCCTTGAAATCTGTGGAATCCGAGATGACTACCAAAGCGGTACCGAACCACCGCACTCCAAAGGCTGTCGCCATTTCAAGTAAGTTGAGCGTACTCAACTTTAATTTGCATGCGCTTCTTTAAGAAGGTGCAAACGATGGATATTCGGGAAAAACCTTTGGTCGCCGTGATTATGGGCAGCAAGTCCGATTGGGAGACAATGCGCCACGCCGATGAAATCCTGACTCAATTCGACGTCCCGCATGAATGCCGCATTATTTCGGCTCATCGGACGCCCGCTCGAATGGCCGAATTCGCGGCGGCGGCGGAATCGCGCGGCGTCGAAGTGATCATCGCCGGGGCGGGCGGCGCGGCGCATCTGCCCGGAATGGTCGCGGCGCAAACCCTGATCCCGGTGCTCGGCGTGCCGGTCGAGAGCCACGCGCTGAAAGGAATGGATTCGCTGCTGTCGATTGTGCAAATGCCGGGGGGAATACCCGTTGGAACGCTGGCCATTGGCAAAGCGGGCGCGATCAACGCGGCGTTGTTGGCCGTGGCGATACTGGCGAATTCCAGGCCTGAGTTGCGCGAAAAGCTGCGAAAGTTCAGGGAAGAACAGACAGCGAAAGTGGAGAGCGATAAGCTCGACTGACGAGACCGGCGCGTTTAGACATCGGGCGCCAGGCATGGTTTAATCGATTGGTGAAATTCATGTTTCAACCGATCCTTCCAGGTTCCGTCATAGGCGTTCTGGGTAGCGGCCAGCTTGGGCGAATGTTCGCCATCGCCGCGCGCCGTATGGGTTATCGCGTCCATACATTCTCTCCGGAAACCGACACGCCCACCGGCCAGGTGGCCGACGTCGAAATCAAGGCGCATTATGACGATCTGATCGCCGTTCGCGGCTTCGCCTCCGATGTGGACGTCGTGACTTTCGAGTTCGAAAACGTTCCGGCGGCGACCGCGCAGGCCGCCTCAGAATGCGCGCCTGTCAGGCCGGGCGGCCACGTTTTGCATATCACGCAGAACCGGCTGCGCGAGAAGACCTTTCTCAGCAATCATGGCTTTCCTGTTACTCCGTTCAAAGCCGTAAACACGCTCGAAGATTTGAAGACCGGGTTGAACGAATTCGGCTGCCCTTCGGTTTTGAAGACCGCCGGCTTCGGCTATGACGGCAAAGGCCAGGTGAAGATCACAAACGCGGATCAGGCCGAAGCCGCGTTCGCATCGGCCGGCGCCCAGGAGATGATTCTGGAGGCCTGGGTCGATTTCGCCTGTGAGCTTTCGGTGATCGGCGCGCGCGGGAATGACGGCTCATTTACGCATTGGGGGGTGATTCGAAACGATCATCGCAGCCATATTCTGGATGTTTCAATCGCTCCCGCCGGCCTTCCGCCTGAAACCGAGCGCGAAGCGATCGCCATTGCGCGCGCCGCGCTCGAACAGCTCGATGTCATAGGCGTCCTGTGCGTCGAATTTTTCCTGACGGCGGACGGCAGGTTGTTGATCAACGAATTGGCGCCGCGTCCACACAATTCCGGCCATCTCACCTTCGACGCCTGCGTGACCAGCCAGTTCGAGCAGCAACTGCGGACTGTCTGCGGTTTGCCTCAAGGCTCGACCGAGATGCTGCGGCCGGCGGCGATGGCCAATCTGCTCGGCGATTTGTGGCCCTCAGTTCGCGGAGAAGCCGGCGAACCTGACTGGGCCGCCGCGCTTGCGCTCTCCAACGTTAAATTGCATCTATACGGCAAGCTGGAACCGAAGCCGGGGCGCAAGATGGGACACCTGACCGCCATGGCCGAAAGCGCTGATGAAGCCGCAGGGCTCGTGGGCAGAGCGCGCGAGGCTCTGCGCAAGGACTGAGGCGGAGTCAAAAAAACAAAAGCGGCGACGGAACCAGGTCATCGCGGCGCGACAAAGATGACAAACTGCGAGAATCTGTTTTGGGGACGCCTCGAACCAGAGGTTCTATCCGCTGTCGGATTGACAATCGGCGCCTGATTTAATCACTTCAAGCTCAAAAGTAATCTCCTTGCCTCGCACAATGGCGTTGACATACTGCTCCCAAAACTTCCGCAGGAAGCGCATTCGCGGGTAGACGTTGTCGAAATTGATCAGGTGTTCGAATCCGAACAGTTTCCAAACATTGAGCAGAGTAACGCGCGCGCTGCGCTGGCGAAAACGGGCTTCAGTTACTCACAGACTTATTTGAAGCGTGCAAATTAAAGATCAATGGATTCAACGATTTCAGGGTATGAACGCCGGCTCACCGCAGAGGCGCAGAGGACACAGAGGAAACGCAGAGAGAAAGATGAGATCCTGGTTTATCCACCGCCAGGCTCTCTGCTTTCTCTCTGCGCCGCCTCGGCGACCTCTGCGCCTCCGCGGTGAACTCGTCTCATTCACATGCGCTATTGAATGGGAAATCCACGTTAACTGACCACTCGGTTAATGATCGTTCTTCAGAACGTTCTTCCGACGCTGAACCGGATCACGGACTTCTTCTGGACAAAACCATATTTCGAGACGTCCGCGTATGGGTTGTAAGCCGTTATCAGCCGGAATGGGACGTTGATCACCGGCAACTGTACGCGGAATTCGAGTCCGAGCGACGAGCGCAGATCTTTCTTCAAGCTCCAGTTATTAGCCTCGGTGGCGCGGACGATTTGGAAGTTCTGCCGCGAGCCAAACATAGAGACAGTGTTGTAGCCCTCGGGGAGCTTGAGGTTACCAGATTCGTCCGTGAATGGAGTGAGATCCGTCACCTGATTGCCCTGCGGGTCGAGAATCACGGAGCCCAGATTCTGGCCGGGGAGGAAATTCGACGTGCTGATCTGATCCTTGTATTTGCGGACATTGAAAGCCGTCCCGACATCGGCGAAGGCCGCAACCGAAAGCACGCTGGCGATCGGAACACGGTACTCGATGTTATAAACAAACTGAGTATCGCCGCCGAGAAACGCGGGGGAAATATAAGGGAGTCCTGTGGTGGGCTCCCTGCGCAGAGCCACATTGCAACCTTCTTTCTGCCCCGGACCGGTTACTCCTGCGCAATTCCCAACGGGCGCATCGAATAAGAACTGTGACGTCACGCCAGGAGCGATGGGCCCGGTGTAGTCAACAAGATTGCCGTCGGCGTCCGAAACTTTGGGGGTGATGGGGCCCCTGGTTGAGAGAAATACATCGCCTCTGACTATCGGCCCGAGTGAGCGAAGGTTGTAACCGCGGATGTCCTGGTCGCCGCCAAGGAAGAATCTCTCAAAGATCGGAATGCCTCCCACAAAGGAAAGCGATTGCGTCTCGCCCTTCTGGATCGGAGGCGGCGCGCCGTAAGCGCGAATATGATCGGCCTTGAAGCGCATTGCCAGCACGTGCGGCTTGTCGGTCCCACGCCTGAGCGCCGGCTTGAAATACTGGAATTCCAGCGAAGGCGAGAAGGTTCTCACATCGCCCCCAAGGATTCCCCCCGAAAGCCCGAAGCCCAGGAACAGGCTCTTGCCGCTCGTCGCGTCGATAGTAGCGTTCTTCGAGCTGTAATAGATCGAAGGAAAAATTCGGCTGGTGATGATGCGCGGTTGTGAATAGGCTACCAGGGTGTCGTTATCCAGCTTGTCGTCCAGATTGACCTTCGGATCTTTAACGGTGGAGCCCGTCAACGAGTACGACATCTGGAGCCGCGTGAGCCGGGAGAACTTCTCGAATCTCTTCGTGAACAACCGGAGAGAACCCGAAAGATTGACGGAGCCGCCCACCGTCTTCTGCGTGAAGAGTTCGTCGGCGTCGAAAACTCCGTTCCCGTAGACAGCCCCGATGAGCTGCGCCTGCTGGCTCGCAAGGTCGAAGCCGCCCCCGACGTACTGATATTGTGAGCCGAAGACCTGGAAGCCCAGGCTGATCGGCTTGCCCATCAGATAAGGCTCCGTGAACCCAAACGAAACGCTCTTCGAGCGGTTTCCGCCCGATACCGCCACGCTCAGCGATTCGCCGTAACCGAGCAGGTTATTCGTCGAATATTCCAGCCCGAAGAAACTGCCCTGATAGCCGGAAACGCCGCCGTTGAGCTGAATCTGCTGCCGCCCCTTCTCTTTAACCTGCAGGTCTATGTCCACGGTCTGATCGCGGTCGTTGGTCCGCGTGATCGCGTCCTTCTCCTTGATCTCGTCGAACAGGCCCAACTGGTTCAGCCGCAGCATGGACAGGTCCCAGTACCGTTTGTTATAGGCGTCGCCCTCGTTCAGCAGCACCTCGCGGCGCATCACCACGTCGCGCGTGTTCGTGTTCCCAATGAATTCCAGCCGGCGCAGAGTGAACTGGCGCCCCTCTTCGACTTCGAGCGTCCACTCTACTTCGCCCTCTTCCGGCGTTTTATCAATGAACTTCGGAATAGGGCTGACCTCGGCCTGGATGTAGCCCTGTGTGCCGTACAGATCCTTAATGCCTTTGTAAACATTCTCGGAAAGTTTCTTCGCGTCAGCGTAATCGCCGACTTTCAAACCGGAGACGGCGGTGATAATGCCAGGAGTGAAAATTGTCACGCCATTTTCTTTGACCCCGGTAATCTTATAGCGGCGTCCGACTTCTATCGGGATGCTGATCTTCAGCCCCGGGCCGGATTTGCGGAACAACGGGAGCGGCAATCCGCTCGAAACCTTGCCCGCCTCCGCGACCTGCGGTTCGCCGAGTTTGGCCTGCAGATAGCCTTTCGTCCCGAGGAAGAACTTCACGCGTTCGAGATCTTCCATCAACTTATCTTTGAAGTAGATGTCTTTCGACGAAAAGTTCGAGAAGAGGCCGGCTTCCTTGACCAGTTTCATCGCGCCGCGCAACCTGCTCTGCGAAAAGCCGTCGCGCGCGCCAACGAATTCGATCTCCTTGACGCGGACGCGCTTGCCTTCATTCACGTCAAAA
>DASUFM010000092.1:0-5131 GCA_036274535.1 Blastocatellia bacterium | reverse complement strand
TATCAGCAGGCGCGCCAGGCGATCATAGAGGTTATAAGATGAAAGAGCTTAAGATTGACCATGAAGAGGCGTTGAGAATTTTGAAGCAATGGCAAGAGGGTAACAGCAAGGTCGAGGCGCGCTTACGTTACAGTGAGGGATTGATTCAGAGCTACTCCGGCTATGTGACAGTCGAACCTGAAGGGCAAGTCGTAATCGCCCATGTCGCCGACCGTGATTTCTTCTTCACGACGGTGATCGATGTCTTCCAATTCGATTCCATCAAAATGATCGAAAGCGGCCACGCAATCACCATCGCGGCTCCGATTGATTCGCCCGAGACCTTCTGGGGAATCACGATTGCTTGTCTACAGCGATGAACACACAGCGCGGAAATACAATGGAGCTGAGCGAAAATGCGCGCCGGGTACTTGACGCGCGCTATCTCCGCCGTGACGCGCAAGGAAAAATTGCGGAAACCCCGGCGCAACTCTTTGAACGGGTGGCGCGGGCTGTTTCCGAAGCCGAACTTTATTACGGCTCCGTCGCCGATGCCCGGCTTTGGGAAGAGCGGTTTCACGAGATGATGCGTGCGCTTGATTTTCTACCCAACTCGCCGACGTTGATGAACGGGGGGACGCCGCTGGGGCAGCTTTCGGCCTGCTTTCTGCTGCCCATCGAAGACACGATGGAATCAATCTTCGGCACGTTGCGGGATATGGCGTTGGCGCAACGAACGGGCGGGGGCACGGGCTTTTCGTTCTCCCGGCTGCGGCCGGCGGGCGAAATCATCAGTTCGACTGGCGGCGCGGCTTCGGGGCCGGTGTCGTTCATGAGGATTTACGACTGCGCCACCGAAAACATCAAACTGGGCGGCAGGCGGCGCGGCGCCAATATGGGCGCGCTGCGCATTGACCATCCGGACATCGAAGAGTTCATCAATGCGAAACGTGGCGGCGGCGCCTTGCGCAACTTCAACATCTCGGTGGGCGTGACTGATGAGTTCATGAAGGCCGTGGAAGACGATGGCAAGCTGCCCCTGCGCCGTCCGTCAGACGGGCGCGTGGTGGGAGAGCGTTCGGCGCGCGCTCTATTCGAAGCGATCTGCGACGCGGCATGGGCGACGGGCGACCCTGGATTGATCTTTCTCGACACGATCTCGCGGGCCAACCCGACGCCTGCTCTGGGGCAGATCGAGAGCACTAATCCTTGCGGCGAAGTCCCGTTGCTCCCTTACGAATCATGCAACCTCGGTTCGATCAACCTTGCCCACGTAGTCACTGAACGCGACGGGCGTCCCTCGATAGACTGGGAACGCCTACAAACACTGGTCGCTTACGGCGTGCGTTTCCTTGACGATGTGATCGCCGTCAACCGCTTCCCGACCGAGCAAATTAAGAGGATGACGCTCGGCAATCGCAAAATCGGATTGGGAGTGATGGGGTTTGCGGAACTGTGCATCCTGACCGGCGTCTCATACAACAGCGCAGAGGCCCTGCGAGCGGCGGGAGAGTTGATGAGCTTTATCGCGCGCGAGGCCCGCGCCGCGTCAGAGCGGCTGGCCGAAGAGCGCGGCGTCTTTCCCAATTGGGAGAAAAGCATTTACGCGCAGCAAGGACTACGGCTCCGAAACGCCACGCTGACCTCGATCGCGCCCACCGGAACGATCAGCATTATCGCCGGGACCAGTTCGAGCATCGAACCGCTCTTCGCGCTCGCCTATCGGCGCGCGCATGTGCTCGGCGATCAAACACTCACGGAATTCAATCCGCTCTTCCTGCGTTATCTCGACCGTCACAAACTGGCTTCACCGCAATTACTAGATTCCGTCATACAATGCGGAAGACTTACTGGGACAGCCGGCGCGCCGCCTGACCTTCGGAATCTTTTCGTCACCGCGCTGGATATTCCGCCTGAGCGACATCTGCGCATTCAGGCTGCGTTCCAACAACATGTAGACAACGCGGTGTCCAAAACATTGAACCTGCCACAGGACACAACTGCGAATGAGATCGCTAAGATCTACCGGCTGGCGCACCAATTCGGCTGCAAAGGCGTCACAGTATTTCGATACGGATCGAAGGGAGAACATGTCCTGGAATTGGGAGTTGGGGAAACGCCCTACGAGCGCGAGCATTTTACAAAATGTGATCCGGCGGCCTGCCGTCTTTGAACATGGCTTTAGCAAACGAACACAATAGGATTGCCGATGCTCGCAAGACGTCTGATTTCGGAAGGTTCGCCGAGCAGGCTCGCGCTGCTGATTATGACGATGCCGCCGCCGGTTTGCCGTACGGTCAGGGCGATGCTCGACGCGTCGGTTCCCGGCAACGTGAAAAAGCGCGTAGCGGCGCCGATCAGCCCGCGAATTTCATCCATGAAGGATTCGGCCGGTTGCGGCGGAAGAAGAACGATCACATGGCCGCCCCTCGCCTCGGCGACACGCGAAGCGGCAGCAAGCACGCGCGAATCATCGGCTAACCCCATACATACTGCCAGAGTTTGCGGTTTGGGTCGGGCGCGGGCGCCGAGCAGCAGCAAATCCCCTTCGGTCACGGCCGCGCGCAACTCCGTCGCGATGGCGCCGCGCACGACGCGGAACGACCAGCGCAACCGCGCGCGCTCGGCCGCCGCCGCCAACGCCTGTCGCGCTTGTTCGGCGAGGACGCGCAACTCCCTCTCGATCCGCGCCGGTTCTGGTTCTTCTTCAGTCGCCGAAGGAAAACGGATTTCCCGCACGAACGACAGGCCGGCCAGGCGCAGCAGGTTCGGGTCTTCGATAAACAGCGCCGCCAGCTCCGCTTCCAGTTGCGCCGCCAGTTCGACCGCCGATTCGAACGACGGCAGGTTACGCGCTGTCGTCTCGATCGCTAAAAAGTATCAACACCGCGGTCTTCAGCTTCTCGACTTGATTCAGGAAGGGAACATCGGTCTGATGCGGGCAGTCAAGAAGTTTGATTGGCGGCGCGGCCATAAGTTCTCGACCTACGCGACGTGGTGGATCCGGCAAGGCGTGACGCGCGCCATCGCTGAACGCTCGCGCGCCATTCGCCTGCCAGCGCATGTCACCGAGTTGCTCGGCAAAATCCGCAACACTTCGCGCGCGCTCACCCGGGAATTGGGGCATGAACCAGCGATTGAGGAAATCAGCTGGCGGATGGAAATGCCAACGGAGAAAATCAGGCAGGCGTTGCAGGCGGCAAGCGAGCCGGTCTCGCTGGAGACTCCGGTCGGTCATGACGGTGACTCGAGATTCGGAGATCTCATTGAGGATACCTTCTTTCCAAACCCGGTGGAGCGGGTCGAAGCGGCGGATTTACGCGCGGTTTCTGACGAAGCGCTTCAAACACTCACCCCACGCGAAGAAAAGATCGTCAGGATGCGCTTCGGGCTCGACCGGGGAGGGGAGGGGCATACGCTCGAAGAGATCGGCCGACTTTTCGGCATTACCCGCGAGCGCATCCGGCAGATCGAAAGCAACGCCCTCGAGAAGCTGCGGCGCCCGTCGCTGGCGCAAAAGCTGAAGGCTGCGGCCTGAAGCTGTCAGGGCGCTGATTATCAACAGCGGGCGTTGTAACATTTTGGCGCCGCCGTAGAGCGTCGGCCATTCTAAATCAATCATTACCAGTCGCCTGCCGATTCCTCTCCTGCCCCATCGGCTTTTCTCAATGCCGCCGTCAACTCCGAAATGGCCCTGCAGGAGGGAAATTCTATGATCGCCTGCGCGGGCGCCCGATCCGGACGCCTGCTCTCGGAGAAAGTCCCGAAGACATCCCGATTCTTATCCGACACTATTTCCCGGCTGTTGAACTGTGTGCTTGCGGCAAACGAGCGGATGCGCTGGAAAAGCTGTGCGCTGCTTTCTTGGTTAAGGTTGACTGAGAATGTCTACTCGACTGTGACGAATAAAATGTGTTTGAGGTCTTGTAAGAGAAATGGGCAGGTGTATATTGGAATCAGAGCGACACGGAGAAACTTCATCAGGGCAATTTTTGCCCTGTTGTTGACACTCCGTGTCGCTCTATTTTTATGTGTTCTCGAAAACCGCAGCCGGTATAGGGTGAGCTTTCGCGCCCCTTCTGGAATTAGGCTTGCGTATTTTCCCACATGCCTTCTCTCCTCTCGTTTATCAAAAAGGCCATATCAGTGCGATCAGTGATATGGCCTGAGCTATTCATCCCGGCGGCGTCCTACTCTCCCACGCAGTTTCCCGCGCAGTACCATCGGCTCCGGAGGGCTTAACTTCCGTGTTCGGGATGGGAACGGGTGTGCCACCTACGATATGGCCACCGGGAATCTTATGAATAGATAACCGGACAACCGCGCCTGAATTGCGATGCGACTTGCCCTGGGCAAATTTTGTGGTCAAGCCGGTGGACTGATTAGTGCTGGTTGGCTCAACACATTTGAAATCCGCTGTAGTGAGCGCGAAGTCCTCGGAAGGCTGAGCGCAGGCTAGGTATGGCGAACTGAAATGAAATGAAACGGGAGTTCGCCATACCAAGAACACACATCAGGTTATTGGGCGCAAGAGACAGGCCGATTCAATCCCGACGCCAGTAGACGTGCGCCAGCTTGTTCTCGTGTGAGAAATCATAACTGACGGCGCCCTTGAAGGATTTCTCCAGCGCGTGTCCGAGCCTCTGCGCCAGATGTTCGGTCGTCGTCGCAAGTGTAGGCCGTCCTTTCTCATCAGTTTCCCATCGCATGATCCTCGCTAACGGGTTGTCCGCGGCCGCCCGTTCAGCCTCCTTTTGGAGGAAATGCCGGATCTCTTCGCTATGCTCATTCAAATACGCGCCTTCGAGGTGGAGAAAGCCGCTCGGCACGCCCGCTCTCCGTCGCTGGCAAGCTGGACAGACAACGACCTTCGGCTCCTGCAAGCGCAAACGTTTCTTCTTCCCGCCATTCTCCTCGACCGGGGCCCACTGGCGCGTCGCGTAGTCAAGGGTTGTCGGCTTACGCCTGACTTTAGCGACCGCAGGGATTGTCCAACGCCGGTCGCTGTAAGTGTCGCCGCAGACTTCGCAGACCAGCGGTTCAGCCGGAGCGCGTCGCGTCCGATGGCGTCCGGCTTCATGATCCACGCGTTTGGTCCACGCTTCGTTTGTGTATTTCTTGTCGCTTTTACGTCCTCCCATATTTGTACTCC
>DASUFM010000091.1:0-4490 GCA_036274535.1 Blastocatellia bacterium | reverse complement strand
TGGATGAACTGATTGACTGGCTGGCGCGCGCCGCCGCCGTCATCGAAGGCGACGCCAAATATGAGGCGATGAATAAGCAGATTATGGATCAATTGAATGAAATATACGCCTTCCGCCACGAAGGTAAGGCCGACGGTTTGAAGGAACTGATCCAAAAGCACAAGAAGCCTTAAACGAATAACAAATAGTTTCTATGACTCGACTATGTCCATTGTGAGATCGGCGCGTCGCGCCGATCTCACAATGGATAAAATGTATATAACATGGAATTATGAACTGCTCATGAGGCTTAATTTCTGAGCTTGCAAAGCCGGTCACAATGAGGCACCATGATAATGGTTACTCCTTCTCTCGCGCATCAACGGTGATGCGCCACCAGCCACTAAAATATAGCGGCGGCGTTATGGATAGTTCGAGAGCAGGCTAGTTTAAATTTTCAGAAGCCGTTCGTCAGAACGTCCGATCAAGAGCTTTCGCTGGCGCCGTTACACCGAAGCCCGTCTGATCCACGCTTCTTTTACTCCCATCTAGGGAAATAGGTACATTGAATGTCCATGAAACTTTACGTTGGCAACCTCGCGTTCCAAACGACCGACGAGGATTTGCTTGAACTCTTTTCACAGGCCGGCGCCGTCGAATCGGCGCAGGTCGTGATGGATCGCGATACCGGGCGCTCGCGTGGATTCGGTTTCGTCGAGATGGCCTCGAAAGCCGAAGGCGAAGCCGCGATCACGCAGTTCAATGGTGTCGAGATCAATGGGCGCAGCCTGACCGTGAACGAAGCCAGACCGCGTGAAAATCGCGGTGGCGGAGGTGGATTTGGTGGCGGTGGCGGACGTGGCGGCGGACGCGGCGGACGTGGCGGCGGTGGATTTGGCGGCGGGCGCGGCGGGCGCTACTAAGATGAGTTTTTCGACAACCGGAACTCCATAGCATAAAGCGCCTCCGCGAGTACGACGTACTAGCGGAGGCGCTTTGCTTAAGGTACATCAAAGGAACTTCTGGCGCCGTAACATAGATCTGTGGCGCCGGTTAATTGACAATAAGGAATAAAGAAAATAATGATTTTTGCTGAGCTGGGATTACGCGCTGATCTGGCAAGCAACTGCGCGTCACTAGGATTTACCGAGCCGACTCCAATTCAACGACAGGCAATCCCCGTTATTTTAAGCGGCTCTGATTTGATCGGCTGCGCCGCAACGGGGACCGGCAAGACGGCGGCGTTTCTGTTGCCGATGTTGCAAAGACTTTCCGCCAACTCCTCAGAGCGATCTGGCAAGCCGACTGGTGGAGTACGCGCTTTGATTCTGGCCCCGACGCGTGAGCTTGCCGCGCAAATCGCCGAGAATTTACGGATGCTCGACGCGAAGAAGAAAACAACTTCGGTTACTATTGTCGGGGGCGCCAGTATGAACAAACAGCGGGCGGCTTTACGGCGCGGGGCGATGATCGCCATCGCGACGCCGGGACGGCTGCTCGATCACCTGGAAAACGGAACCATTAACCTGTCGCGCGTGGAAACGCTGGCGCTGGACGAAGCCGATCGGATGCTCGACATGGGCTTCCTGCCGGCGATCCGCAGGATCATCGAACAACTTCCGCCGGAGCGGCAGACGCTGCTCTTTTCCGCGACGATGCCGCCGCCGATCGAACAGATCGCGCGCGAGCATATGCGCCGGCCCAGAGTCGTCGAGGTCAGCCCTCGTAACAAGGCCGCGGTGACCGTCAAACAGACGGCCTATCCGGTCGCGACTGAATCGAAGACGACGCTGTTGATGCATCTTCTGGAGCGCGAGCAATGCGCGCGCGCCCTGATTTTCACTCGCACCAGGCGAGGCGCCGAGCGCCTCTCTCTCGCTCTTTCCGCTAACGGGAGCCGTGTTGACCGCATCCATGCGGACCGCTCGCAATCGCAACGCGAAGCCGCATTGCGTGGTTTCAAGGACGGCCGCTGCCGCGTACTGGTGGCGACTGACATAGCCGCGCGGGGGATCGACGTCGATTTGGTTACGCACGTCATCAACTTCGACGTGCCGGCCACGGCGGAAGATTACGTTCACCGCATCGGCAGGACAGGGCGCGCCGGACACGCCGGACACGCGATAACTCTGCTCACGCCGGTTGACGAGTTGTCAATGCTGGAGATTGAAAAGTTGACCGGACAAAAAGTGGAGCGGGTGGTCATTCCGGGCTTTGGCGGTATAACGCTGTCATCCAAGCCGCAGCGTACGCTCCTTCGTAGAGGCGGCTTCAGATCGCGCCGCCTGGGCAGGTAGAGAAGCGGAAAATTACAGGGCGATTCGCGATGGGTCGAAGAGGAGTGGGAAGAATCGCCCTCCCATCTTTTCGCCTTTCGGAATCACAGGCGTCCCCTCCAATAACGGTTCATCCGAATTCGACATCACTCCATCGCGAAAGACATTGATCACGGTCGCCCGGCGCGGGCTATCAGTCGTGTTCGCGTATGAGCCATGCATCATCCGCGCATGGTGAAACGAGCATTCCCCTTTTTTCAATTCGACGGCCACCGGTCTGAATTTCTCTCTCAATTCGCCGGTCAATATCTCCCGAACGGCCTCCATGTCGCCGGTCAGTCCGGTAATCGGCAGGTCGGGCCATAGATGGCTGCCCGGAACGTAATGCAAGCAGCCGTTTTCTCTCGTCGAATCGTCAAGCCCTATCCAGCAAGTCAGATGCTGGAGCGGCGTCGTGCGCGTCCAATAAGAATAATCCTGATGCCAGGCGACTACCCCGCCATGACGCGCCGGCTTGCAGAACAACTGGTCGTGCCAGAACCTCACCGCGCCGCCCAGGAGTTGGGAAGCCGGAACTGTAAAGGCGGGGCTCCACAGAATGTCGTGAAAGGCCGGCTTGATGCGCCAGGCGCCCAATGCGTGAAAAAGAATCTTCGTCGGGTCCTTCGACTCGTTCGAGTGAAATTCGTAATAGAGCCCGCGCCCCGGATGATCCGGATCCATCAGTTCGATCAACTCTTCGCGCAGCGTCTCGACTTGCTTGTCGTCCAGTATACGGATGCCCGACAGATAACCGTTCTCATTGAAAAACCGGACCTGCTCGCCGCTCAATCTGTAGTGATCCCAATCCCGTGGAATAAACAAATCACTGATTGGTTCATGATAGGTCGAAAGATCAGAGATCATAGAGCCACTTCCTCAATAGGACAGATAGGACAGATTGTCCTATCGATAATAAAACGACAGCCACACCGATTCAATCGATGTGGCTGTCTGTTGAGAATGGAGATTGGAGTAATTTTCTCCTTAGTCTTTTGGTCTTTTCTGCTTCTTCTTGCCTTTTGTGACGTTCAGAGGCGGAGCCGGTTTGAACTTCTCTGGCAGTTCTGCGCCGACTGCGGACGATTCAATTTCGACGATATCAGGTCTTGTGCCGCCCAACGCCTTGAGCAGTTCACCTCTCTCGGGATCGCCGACATTGAATTTATCCAGAGTTTTGACGAAGTCTTCGACCAGCGCGTTGAACTCGCCCGCCGTCACATCCATGTGTTTGTGGGCTCGCTTCATATCGAGTCCATTGTACTGGCACGGGCCGCCGGTGGCGAAGCAGACGAAGTCTTTGAGGTTGGAGAGCAGGCGCGGCGCGTCGGTCTTGGCGAACTTCTTGTTGATGCGCGTGTCAGCCAGCACGTTCCCGGCGAAATCGTCGACCACGGCCGAGATCGCCTGCATGCCGCCGATTCGCTCGTAGAGCGACCCGGTTCTCGGCCTGCTCGGAGCAGGAGACGCGGCGACAGGAGCGCCACCCAGCGGCGGCGCCGGCTTGAAGGTCGCGGGCAGCGGCGTACCGGTGGCGGCCGATTCGCTCTCGACGATGTCACCCTTCAATGGGCCCAGCGCGCCGAGCAGTTCTTTCTGTTCCGCCGCCGGGACGTTGAACTTGTTCAGGGTTTTGATCAGGTCTTCGACCAGCGCGTTGAACTCGCCGGCCGTGGTTCCCATGTTCTTGTGGGACTCCTTCATGCTGAGACCTGTGTATTTGCAGGGCCCGCCCGTGGCCATACAGACGAAATCCTTGAGGTTGGCCAGCAGGCGCGGCGCGTTGCTCTTGGCGAATTTCTTGTTGATGCGCGCGTCGTTGAGAACGTTCTTGGCGAAGTCGTCGACCACGGCCGAGACCGCCGGCATGCCGCCGAGACGCTCGAAGAGTGATTTCGCAGGCGCGGCGGCCGGCGCTGAAGCCACAGGCGCTGGAGCGCCCTTTTCAGCCAGCGGCGGAGCGGGCTTGAAGTTCGCGGGCAGTTCTCCGCCGGTCGCGGTCGATTCGCTCTCGACGATGTCAGGCCGCAATGGGCCCAGCGCGCCGAGCAGTTCTTTCTGTTCCGCCGCCGGGACGTTGAACTTGTTCAGAGTTTTGATCAGGTCTTCGACCAGCGCGTTGAACTCGCCGGCCGTGGTTCCCATGTTCTTGTGGGACTCCTTCATGCTGAGACCGTTATAACGGCATGGGCCGCC
>DASUFM010000090.1:0-3785 GCA_036274535.1 Blastocatellia bacterium | reverse complement strand
CCATTTCCAACCGAGCGCGCCATCCATCCTGCCCCGGATTTGCCATTGGTTCTTTGGGGATGAAATCGCCGTAATAGATGACGATAGGAATCCTGGTGAGCAGCATGAATTCCGCCAGCGGTATTCCCTGCGCCGCCAGCGGCCCGCCGGAACTTGGAATCGGAGCGGGCGCTTCACCTTCCGGGAAGACGAAACCGCTGCCCGGTTCGTATGAGACGATGGCACGGACATTTTTGTTCTTGATGGCCGTGCGCCAGCCGAAGCCGCCGCTGTGAGAATGGGTAACGAGAATTCCTGGCCCGATTTTGTCGAAAAGCGCGGCTACAGCGCGCGTCATCACATCACCATCGATAGGGCCTATGCTTGGGGTCATTTGGCGGAAGTACTGATTCAGCGCCTCCGGGTCGCGCGAAAACTGCACGCCCGGGAAAAAATCGGGCCAAATACCGAGGCGGAACGTGCCAAACCATCCCTGCTCGTCAGGCGTAGGCGTAATTGTAGCTGGCTGAGTGCTGCGGCCTGCGTTACCGCGCCGTGGCTGGTCAATCAGATAGACCCCGAAGTCGCGGCGCAGGAAAATATTTTGATAGCCCTCACGCCCGTCCGGGGTGGTCTCCCAGGTCTTCGAGAACTGCCCTATGCCATGCCACATAACCAGCGGAAACTGGCGAGCCTTCGCTGGAAGCTGATAAAACACGTAAGCATGATCGCCGTGAAATGTTTGCCCGTCGGGCGTCTGGCGATAGAGATCAAACTTACCTGGATTCGTGATGACCGTTCCGCCGATAGCGAAACTGCCTTGCTCTTTGATTTGCAGCGGCGGGAGATTGGCCTTTCCGCCAGTCTGTGCGTTCGCGGTAACTGAGATGAGCAAAAATATCGTGAATAATGTTTGCGACCTGGGTTTCATCAAATCCTCCGGCCAGGAAATGGCGATATGCATGATTTCCGCGGTTGCTTTAAGCCTTCTTTTTCCAGTATTCCATCGTAACTCCAGCATAGACGCCCGATCCGACGATGGAACGTTTCTGCACATCCGCAATTTCTTCCGGCGTCATCTTTTTGAAATTCTGTGCGGCGCGGATGTTGTCTTCCATCTGCCCCTGCGTGCCCGCGCCGCAAATGGCGACGTGTACCCCCGGCTGGCTCAGCGCGTAGCGCAGGCATTCCGTCGGACTGAGCGAGCGCAGCAGGAACGCCTTGCCGAAAACCTTGATCGCCTGAATGCCTACGCCGCGTTCGACCGCGACCGGCAGAGTCGTTTTCTCAAAACTCAGGTAAGCGTGGTCTGCCGCGTGAATCGGCATCATGACGGTTTCCCACTTGTCAGTCGCTTTCAGCAACGCCGCGTGGATTTCGGGATCGAAATGTCCGGTGAATCCGATGAATCGACACTTGCCTGCCTTTTTGGCGCGCTCAAATGCCTCTAACGCGCCGCCGGGAGCCAGGATTTTGTCAATGTCTTCGCGGTTCAGGATGTTATGCGCTTGCCAAAGATCAACATAGTCGGTCTTCAGCAAACGCAGCGAAGTTTCCAAATCCTGCTCTACATCCTTTGCGCTACGCGCCATGGTTTTGGTCGTGAGAAAAACGTTTTTCCGCACGCCCTGCAACCCAATGCCGTAGGCTTCTTCGGAACGCCCGTTCCAGTATGCGCGCGCGCAATCAAAGTAACTCACGCCGAGGTCATAGAACTTGCGGACGTGCGCCGCCGCTGTCTGAATATCGGGATGCAAATCCATCCGCGCGCCGCCTTGGGCAATGACGCTGACTTTCACGCCGGTCTTGCCGAACGTAGTGGTCGGAATATCTCCTGCCTTTACTTTCTGCGGCTTCGCAAATGTTCCTGTGATGGACAGGCCAGCGAGTGCGCCGCCTACGAACGATCGTCTTTTCATAAATCCCTCCGCTTGTTGGCCGCTTGTTGGCCGCTTGTTGGCCGCTTGTTGGCCGCTTGTTGGTTGGATTACGGCTACGGGTTATTTTGATGGGCTAGCGTGGCTTCGCCGCCTTGGCGGCCTGCTCGACCACGTCCAGCCGCGCTTTCCAGGGATCGGGGGCGGCGACCGGCGAACCGTCGGGCCGGAACTCGAGGATCTCGTTCTTGCTTGGATCGTGACGCGGCCATTTCGGCAGGCCCGGACCATTAGGGTTGCCCGTCTTGGCGAAGTTGCTCCAGTAGGTATTGACAGTCCGGGCAACCGCTTGGTCCTTGGGAGTCAACGTGGCTCCAGGGCGGGCGCCCACCGTGCCGAACACATAGGGGATTTCGGCGCCGTGCGGCACGCCGTTCCGCCACCGCTCCCGCATCGCAGCGGGAATGTAGGAGAAGCGATACACGTAAGCCGGCGCGCCGTTGGCGACGAAGGCGCTCGCTGTGAAGCGAGCCGGCTCGGCCTGGACCCGATCGGCGCCGGCCATCACGAGCAGAGTGCGGAGGTCGGTGGTTCCGTCGGGGTCATATGCCGCGATCGCGTCGACTTTCCGCTCCCCGAACTGGGAGAACAGCGCCTCCTTCGTCTCCGCGCTGATGAAACCGACGAAATCGGCGCTATTGGATCCAATTATCAGCGGGACCCGCATCTGACGCCCGGCCTCGTAGACGCTCTGGGCCGTCTCTACCGTCAGCCGGCCGTCGAGAATCGGCCCGGAGTAGGTGACCGGTCCGCCGGGGCCCGCGCTTTCCTGACCTCCGTCGACGATCTCGGCGGCGCTGAGGGCGCGCAGCCTGGCCAGCGCGGCCGCGTCCACTCCTTCTATCCCGTACCTGCGCGCGAAGTTCACGCCGATCGTCTCCGCCGACAGCTCATTAGGACGGTCCTCGCGCATCGGTCGCCCGGTGAGCACGCCGTCCCGGCCGCCGCCGGATTCAATGATCGCCTTCTGGAACAGGCCACGCGAAAGCGGCGAGGTCAGGTGCGTATGCACAGAGACGCCGCCCGCGGACTCGCCGAAGATGGTGACATTGTTCGGATCGCCTCCGAACGCAGGGATGTTCCGCTGCACCCACTTGAGGGCGGCGATCTGGTCCATGTAGGCGTAGTTGCCCTTGAGTTCTTTCGGATGCTCGCGGCTCAGCGCGGGAAAGGCGAAGAAGCCGAGGCGCCCCAGACGGTAGTTGAAGGTGACCAGGACGACGCCTTGTCTGGCGAACTGCCCCCCCGAAAACTCTGGATGGGAGCCGCTGCCGAACACGAAGGCGCCGCCGTGGATCCACACCATGACCGGCAGCTTTGCCCCCGGTGCGGCCGCGGCCGGTCGCCACACATTCATAAACAGGCAATCTTCCGACGAGTTCGGCGAGAGCGGCGCAGAGCCGCGTGGAAAGCCTGCCTGCGGACAGTCGGCGCCGAAATTGCTTGCATCACGGGCGCCGCGCCACGCGGGCATGGGTTGAGGCGGGCGCCAGCGATTGGCGCCGACCGGCGCGGCAGCATAGGGAATCCCCTTGAAGCTGGAGACATCGCCTTCGGTCACGCCGCGCAGGATTCCGGAGGCGGTACGAACCCTCTGCGCCGCGGCCGGGGCAGCATTGACAGCCATTTTCGGCGTCGCGGGCGTGGGCGTCTGCTCTGGCTCACTCTTTTTGGTTTCCTGTGCGCTTGTTGAAGTGAACAGAATGGCTGCGATCAGCCAGGGCGCGATGAGTAATTTTCGATGTCTCGTATTCATAGACTCATTCCGTTTATTACATCCCAAATAGTGGGACATACTCGGGCATTTGCTCACGCACGACGGCTCCCACGATACATCGCATTTCTCTCATTTCTTCTCGAAGACTTCCT
>DASUFM010000089.1:0-5063 GCA_036274535.1 Blastocatellia bacterium | reverse complement strand
TCTCGATCGCGCCCACCTGGCGCCCCTGAACCTGAAGCGGCAGGACCATTGAAAAATAATCGGCGCCGCTGATGCTGCGCATGATCTCGACGCCCTTTCCGCTCTCGATCACCTGGCGGGCTTCTTTCTTATACCTGAACTCTTCGGGGGCGAGCGTGTTGGAGATGGCGATGATCTCCCCCTCGGCGTCGAACAGCGCCGCGCTGTATATGCCCGTGTTTTCCCTCAATCTGTTGATCAGGCGCTGGGCGTCGAGCGAGCGGCCCGTCAGATAATCCTCTTCCAGCGCGATCTTCAGCGTGACGCCGTGGACGCGGGCCTCGTCACGCGCGGCGTCCAGCAGCGCGAGTTCGCGCTGTCGCAGCGTGATCAGACTCGCCAACACCATCACGACGCTTACCGAAAGAGTCAGGAGCAATATCAATCTGGCGCTCAGTTTCATTAGACCGGTCCCGTTCTCAAAAAATCAACGTCCAATGAGCAAAACTTTTCATGCTTTCTCACGCATACGGCGGGCGAGATTGCCTGAACAGGGACTATGTTGCCAAGTCGCGTTCCTGATGACAAGCCACTGGAAAGTTCCGCCTGAAGGCCAATGGCGTTAAGTTTGGGATCGGAGAACACAAAAAGCGCAAAAACAACACAAAAAGCGCAAAGAAATATATCGATAGTTTTGCGCTTTTTGTGTTTCTGCCAGAAACGGCGGGAGATGGCCGGCAGAAAAGTAAATGGCCTCCTCGCGGTGTGCGCCCGCGAGGAGGCCGATCTGGAGGTTAAAGAAAGAACACCGTCACTATTTCTTCTTGGCGGCCTTCGGAGTCGGAGTCGGCTTAGCGGCGGCCGGCTCTTTAGGGGCTTTCTCTTTCTTCGCCTTGGGGGCTGGCTTTTTCTTGGTCGTATTGGCGGCCGGCGCTGGGTCCTGCGTGTAAGCGAAAGCCGTTGAGCCAGCCAGCATGAAAGCGGCAAGAGTCACGGATGCGAAAATCTTTTTCATAATTCTCCTCAGCAATGGTGGGATCTGTCAGATTGTTCTCGGTCAATAGCGCATAATCCATCGGCGCTCGCCGCGTTGCGCTGACGACCTCCTGACTGGGGCAACCCATGTGCCGCGCGACGGCGGCGGCCCTGCACGCTCGGAGACGGCTTTATCAAAGGATTTAGCTCGCGATACTCTTAATCAGCGCCAAATCCGGACCACGGCAGGCGTGGCGAATTTGGCGAATCCGGGTCCAGAGTGGCAGGAGCGCCACAAAGCCGTATTGACGGTAGATCGCGATACATTGATTCAAGCGAGGAGCAAGCTTATGTCACATTTTCTTATATTCGAAAGCCCGCTATGGCGCGACATGTTCTGGCTGTCATTGCCTGTGGCCGAAAAGATATTGCGCGCGCTCATCGTTTATCTATTTCTGGTGACGCTGCTGCGCATCTTCGGCAAGCGTGAATTGGCGCAACTGAATCCATTCGACCTGGTCGTGCTGTTATCGCTTTCAAACACCGTGCAGAATGCGATTATCGGCGACGACAATTCGGTCACGGGGGGCTTGATCGGGGCGATGACGCTGATGGGCGCCAATTATCTGCTCGTTCGATTCATCTTCAAGCATCGCCGGCTCGACCAGTTCCTGGAGGGGCAGCCGACAACGCTCATCGAGGGCGGGGTGATTCGGCAGGGGGGTCTGGCCAAAGAATTGCTGACCGAATCAGAACTGCTGATGGTCGCGCATCGGCAGGGATTCTCGAATCTCAATGAGATAGAGCGCTGCGTACTGGAGCCCGGCGGCGGCTTCTACATGCGTGGCAAAAGGCCGCTGGCGGCCGAACGTCAGCATGCCGAACTGCTGGAGCGTTTGGATCGCCTGGATCAGCAATTATCGGAATTGCGCCGGCGAATGTGATTGGCCAATGTGGCGCTGGTAGTTTCCTCGCGCGTCTTCGGCCGCGGGGGCGCGGGTGAGCGACTCGCGCCACACTTATGATTCGTGAGTTTACACTGAGGCGCGTGTAGAGCGCCGCTGTCGCGCGACATAACGTCTTTGCTAAAATCAGCAGTCAAAACCATGCGACCGTTCAAACTCCACACAAAAACAGCGCTGCTCGCCTCGGCGATCACCGTCGCCGTATTGATCGTCGCCCTTTTGACCATCAGCGCGCGGGTGGTCGACCTGGTGCGCGATGAACAGAAAGCGCTGGCGGAATGGCAGGCGATCAGCCTGGCGGAGGCAATTTCCGGTCTGCCAACGCCGCGCGACCCGCAGGAGATGGCGAAAGTCACGGCGCTCGTGCGGAGTTCGCGCCCGAACGTGGTCGACGTGCGCATCTGGGAGCGCGCGGGCGGCGTCTTCGTCGAGCGCGTCGCGGCGGTCGGCGACGGGCCGGCGGAGGCGATTCCGGAAGAAACGAAGACTGCGTTGCGCAGCGGCGTGACTTCAAAGGTCGTAAGTGAACAGCGATCGAGGGCCGGCAATACATTCTATAGAGTCTTCGCGCCGACCCGAAAGCCGGGGGAGCATGGGCGCGTCAGCGGCGCCGTCGAGGTGACGGAGCGTCTGGATAATATTCCGTCAATCGCCGTGCGCTACGCGCGACAAGCCGCATGGATAGCGCTCGCCGCCGTCGCGCTGACTACTCTCTCGACCTATCTGCTCTTCAGACGCCTGGTCTACACGCCTATTGAGCGTTTGCTCGGAGTGATCGCCCGCGCCAAGGCCGGCGAGCTCGACGCGCAGGCTCCGCCGCGCCCGCCGGATGAACTGGGGCGGCTGTCGCAGGAATTCAACAGCCTGCTCTCTCAGGTCCGGGAGATGGCCGGCGAGCGAGAGCGGCGCCAGGCAATGCTCAGTGAGCGCGTGCGAGAAGCGACCGCGCAATTACAACAGCGCAACGAGCAACTTGCGGGCGCCAACCTGGAGTTGTGGCGGACGACCAGGCGATTGACGCAGTTCGAAAGACTTGCCGCCGCCGGACAGACCGCCGCGCAATTCGCGCACGAAGTCGGCACGCCTCTCAACCTGATCAGTTGTCACGCCCAATTAATGAGCGGCGAATTGCGCGGCGCCCCCGCCGCCGCCGAGTCGCGTATCGAAATCATCGTCGAACAAATCGAACGAATCGAGCGGATCGTCCGCCGGATGCTCGACCGCACGCGGGCGGAGACCGCGGAACTGAAACCCCTGGGCCTGAATGCGCTCCTCCAGAGCGTTTGCGACGCGACCGCGCCGGCGCTGGAAACGGGCCAGGTTCGCCTGGAAACGGTTTTAGATTCGAGCCTGCCGCTGATCGCGGGCGACACTGATTATTTGCAGCAAGTCTTCATCAATCTCATCAACAACGCGCTCGACGCGATGCCGGCGGGCGGCGTCTTGCGCATTGCGACCGCTAACGCCCCATCGAATAATGGCGCCGGGCCGCATGCCGTAGTCGAAGTCGTCGACACCGGTTGCGGCATGTCGCGCGAGACTCAGGCGCGCATCTTCGAACCGCTCTATACGACGAAGGAGAGGGGCAAAGGCGCCGGGCTGGGCCTGGTAGTGGTGAGCCACGTCATGCAGGAGCACGGCGGTCAAATCGAAGTCGAGAGCGAACCCGGACAGGGAACGCGCTTTCGTTTGAATTTTCCGGCTTTAAATAGTGGCGTCGCTTTTGACGAGCGGACGCGGGAAAACTATGAAAATGGGCGGTGGGCGGCGGGCGGTTAATTCGAACTGCCCACCACCCACTATTTTCTGATGGCCGTTATGAAACGAATTTTGGTGATCGATGACGATCGGGCTTCCTGCAACCTGCTGCGCGAACTTTTCATGGCGCAGGGCTGGAGCGCTGATATCGCCCAGACGCCGGAGAGGGCGCTGGAGCTGGCTGCGCGAGAGAAGTTCGATCTGCTGGTGAGCGACATCAACCTGGAAGCCGAAATGTCCGGTCTCGACCTGTTGCGCGAGATGCGCGACCGATGTCCGGTCGTGTTGATCACCGGCTTCGGCGCGCTCGACACTACAGTGGCCGCGTCGCGCGAAGGCGCGTGGGACATCATTTCGAAACCGTTCAAAGTTCAGGAGATCATCGCCG
The DNA here is from genome assembly GCA_036274535.1 of Blastocatellia bacterium. Classification (GTDB taxonomy): domain Bacteria; phylum Acidobacteriota; class Blastocatellia; order RBC074; family RBC074; genus JAJVID01. Next base: position 998 of record DASUFM010000089.1, on the reverse strand, counting down.
TCGCGAGGCGCGCGCTGGAACAATCGGAAGAGCCTGACAGGAGCGCCAGCGCCAATCAGTCCGAAGCCGAACGCCCGAAACACGAGCAGGCCATCATGGCAGGTTTGATAGGGCGCGCGCCGGCCATGCTCGAACTCTACAAAGAGATCGCGCGAGTCGCCCCGACTCGTTCGACGGTCCTGATCATCGGCGAATCCGGGACGGGCAAAGAGCTGGTGGCGCGCTCGATTCATCAACACAGCGCCCGGGGCTCGCGCCCGTTCGTTCCGGTCAACTGCGGGGCGCTCACCGAGACGCTGCTCGAAGCGGAGCTCTTCGGCCACGTTCGCGGCGCCTTCACGGGCGCGACCGCCGATCACAAAGGCCTGTGGGAAGAAGCCGAAGGCGGCACGCTTTTCCTGGACGAGATAGGCGAGACCAGCCCGGCGATGCAGGTCAAGTTGCTGCGCGCGTTGCAGGAGGGAGAGATTCGGCGCGTCGGCGCCACGCGCTCCGTTCGGGTGGACGCGCGAGTCGTCGCCGCGACCAATCGCGACCTGGAAAAAGAAGTAGCCGCGGGCCGCTTTCGCGAAGACCTCTTTTATCGTTTGAACGTGTTCACATTGCGCCCGCCCCCGCTGCGCGAGCGCCGAAGCGATATTCCGCTACTGGCTGAACGCTTCCTGCGGGCGTCGCGAGACAATGTGGGTCGAACGTTGCGCTTTTTGGAAGAAACGATCAAAGTCCTGGTCGCCCATAACTGGCCCGGTAACGTGCGAGAGCTGGAATCGGCCGTGGAGTACGCGGCGTTGCGCGCGCGCGGAGCTGAAGTCGCCCCGGAAGATCTGCCGCCCAAGCTGCAATCAGAAGAGGCGCGGGCGGCGGCCCGATCGCCCCTCGCCGCTCTCTACGACGACCTGCCTGTGCTCGAAGAACTGGAACGCCGTTATCTGCTGCACGTGCTCAAGGTGGTGGGAGGCAACCGCACGCGCGCCGCCGAGGTCATGGGCATTGATCGG
>DASUFM010000088.1:0-7000 GCA_036274535.1 Blastocatellia bacterium | reverse complement strand
GAATGGCTGCGCGGATTCGACGAGCCGCAATTCGACGAAGCCACGCTGGAAGGAATGCGCGATTCGGTGTTGAGAGACATCGCGTGTATTGAAAATCGAACGCGACGGGTTCAATGGGTCATTACAGCCTGGCCGGGATGGAACCTGCGATTCGTTTTTGCTACATCGTTGGCGCTGCTGCTGTTCGGCGCCTTGTTCAGCCTGGCGATCAATCGCTGGCAATCGTCACATGGTCCGGAATCCAATCGAGCCGAGATGGCGCCTGGCAAAACGACGGATGGCCGAGCAACCAACGATAAACAGATCTCCATTGATAAGCCTGTTCGACGCAAATTCAGGCGCAGACCGATCAGGCCTACGCCTGAAGAATCGCCACAAACTGAAGCGGGAAAAATTGAGCCGGATCTGATTACGCAGAACATAGCGGCTGATCCTGAAATTGATCAATCAACAGACCCTGGTCCGGAAGTCGCCGATCCGGCCCCGAACCGGAATATGCTGCGAATCGAGATTCAAACTGCCGATCCGAATATTCGCATCATCTGGTTCGCGCCGATGTCAGACACGACGCCACATAAATGAACACCAGACAGGAGACGATAATGCTAACCAAAACGATCAAGCTCATTACAATTATCGCGGGGGTGATTTTGCTTTCCCCGGCGGCGTTTGCACAACAAAATCACCCTCAGAATAAACAGGATGATCCGCAATGGGTGGAACAGACGGGCTTCAAAGGAAAGATATTCGATATCAAGAACCGTAATCCTGGGGAATTGGCTCGAATACTCAAGCCGTTAGGCAGCGGTTTCAAGGGAGCGATCATGCAGCCTAATGATGAATATAAGACAATCACTGTTAGGGACTTCCCGGAAAATATTGCTGCTATTGAAGAGGCAATCAAACGTCTTGATGCCCCGCTGCCGCCTAAACCTCCAGGTCCTGTGTCCCCGGACATTGAGATTGCCGTTCACATCCTGATTACCTCAGAAAGCGAAAGCGCCGGCAATTCATTTCCGTCTGCGCTAACTGATGTCATTAAACAATTGCAGATGACGCTCAACTACAAGAGCTACCATCTACTTACATCCATAGTGCAACGCACTAAATATGCTAACGGCAGTATTGAAGCCAGGGGGACGGCGGTCATGCCGGAAAAGCCTTTTATCGGGAAGTACATCCTGAAAGTCAGTAACATCCGCCCACAGGTGTTCGGTCAAGTTGATTCCTCTCAGATTTCCATGGGAAGGTTCGAATTTTATATGGAGGGCTTTAACGAGATAGAAAATCGTTCATTCGGCGAGACCAGGATCATAACCAGCCTCTCAGTGCGCGACGGGGAGAAGACTGTCGTCGGCAACTCAAGCCTGAGAGACAAAGCGGTCATTCTTGTGTTGACCACCAAGATAATCAAATAAACGAGACAAAACAGATTCCCATTTTTGGCGCAGATATTGGGGCGGACTCTGCATCCGCCCCTTTCTCTTTTCACATTCAGACCTTTGCGATATAACAGCCGCGCCGATTTACAATTTTTTGAACTCTGCGACTGGTTCGCCGTTTAAGCAAACTGTACGGTTTGCGCTGCGGCTTTCTATCGCTATATGCCGACTTAGATAAAGAGGCCGAATGATGAAACTCGTGATAGCAAATCTTGCCTTGTTCCTGTTCCCAGTTTGTATATTCTCCGTCGCCTTCGCTCAGAACTCGAATCAACCTGCGCCACAAGCTTCGAGCCAGCCGCCGCCGATTCCGCTATGGGCGAACGGCGCGCCGGGCGCGAAAGGCGAAGCGCCCGAAGACATTCCGAGCGTACAGTTATATCAACCGCCCGCCGATAAAGCCTCCGGCGCGGCGATCGTAGTCTGTCCCGGCGGCGGTTACGCCCATCTTGCGCCGCACGAAGGACACAACATAGCGGTATGGCTCAACAGCATAGGCGTGACCGCGGTCGTTTTGAAATATCGCCTGGGGCCGAAATATCAGCATCCCGTGATGATGCAGGACGCGCTGCGCGCGATTCGCTACACCCGGTCGAAAGCCTCCGAATGGAAGATCGATCCGAATCGCGTCGGCATAATGGGATTTTCGGCGGGCGGCCATCTGGCTTCGACTGCGGCGACGCATTTCGACGGCGGCGCCCCGAACGCGAGCGATCCGATCGATAAACTGAGCAGCCGTCCGGACCTGGCGATCCTCTGCTATCCGGTTATCACGATGACCGATCCGTTCGTTCACAAGGGTTCGCGGAAAAATCTGCTCGGCGAAAATCCGCCGCAGGAATTGATCGACCTGATGTCTAACGAGAAGCAGGTTACCGAGCAAACCCCGCCGACTTTCATATTTCACACCCAGGATGATCCCGGCGTGCCGGTCGAAAACAGCATGATGTTCGCGCTCGCCTTGCGCCAGAAGAAAGTCCCGTTTGAGATGCACTTTTACGAACACGGGCGGCACGGAGTCGGACTGGCGCCAAACGAGCCGGCGCTTAGCACGTGGCCGAAGCTGCTCGAAAACTGGCTCCGCGCCAGAGGCTTCGTGAGTCAATCGCAGCGCGTCTCCGAGGCCGATCCCGTCAAATATCGCAATCCGGAACTCGTCCGATTGATTGACGAATTGCGGGTCACGCCGCCGGAATTCGCCGCCAGCTCTATGATCAAGCTCTCGGGCCATCCGGAGATTGACGACGCGTGGAGGAAGGAAATTCTCGAAGAGGCTTTCAGAATCGCGTTCGACGCGAAGCATCCTCTCAAGATGAAACACCTGAGCGAGTCTGATGTGGAGACTCGCTCAGGGTACAAAAGCATGGCCTACGCTCTGGAGATGGACAGGCTGTCGCTGCAACTGCTCGCGATTCTCGATCTGGTCCGCATCGATCGGAAGAAAGCGCGATTGCTGTGGGGTGAAATGCTGAAGCCGGAGCTGGCCCCGCGCAAGTGCGAGGATACGCTTCTTTATGACGTCATGAATTACTACCGCGCGATGGCGGAGATGGCGCAGAAAGCGTTCACCGACGAAGAGATGAGGGACGGCGAGGATGTAAAATTCGTCGATTCGCAAATCGTCAATATCTCTTCCCCGTCCGAGGTTATGGCGTCCGCAGTTGCGATCATGGAATCGAAGATTACGGACGCCCATTTCAATCTGCTGGTCGAGACATACAGCCGGGCGCTCGAAAACGTCGCGAATGACAACCGCTCATTCTGGTCCAATCCAGACGGAAGCTCGGGCGCGGCGATTGCGCTCGCCGGGCAGTGCGAGCGCCGCGCGTTTCCGGCGGACTTCCTGCTCTCCCGCTATCGCGATTATGTGGTCAGGCAACTTGGCGCGCCGCGCTGCGCCGACAACCTGAAGAGCGATGGAAGGCGATACATCCCCCCGGAATTCCTGACCAACCTCAACAATGCCCTGGACCGGTACAAATATATTTCGAAGATCACTTATAACGACTTCAAACCGCGCAAGATCGATCTTCCGGCTCGATTTTATCCTTACTGGACTACGCCGCGAGCCAGGAGACTCTTTGAAAAAATCAGATATCTGCGAGTCAGTAAATACCTTGGAACCATCCGGACTGTCATCGACCAGCATTTCAAACAAACGACTGGAGCGAAATCGAACAAGCAGCCGAAGCCGCTATCGTTTGAGGAAAGACAATCTCCGGAGTGGCAGTACCAATTGAGCGATTTTCTGCGCGAGATGGCCGAATGGAAGCCGGAACACGAAGCGTCAAGGGCCGATTATTTCCACCAGAAATGTCATCTGTACAACGAACTGCTCGAATTATCGCCGAACAGCGATATTCGGCTCAGGATGCTCGATGAGTATATGGCTTTCCTTGAGCAGAATCGCTTTGAATGCGAAAGCTTCATCGATTGGTACCAGCACGTGTCAGACCTGCTGCGCCGTATCAGTTCAATGAAGGAAGAAGAAAAAAAAACGGCGCTCCAGGCGATAAGATATTCGAATGACATCGTGCTTCAGCTTAATGTAAAGCTCATCCCCTTCTTCGAGGCCGCGATACAGACCTCACATTAACCTTCCCCGCCGTAACCACAACCACCCCTTCCCGATTCATTGTTCTCATCGAATCCCTCGCGTAAAATCACAGCCGTCTTAAACGATCTCTACATCAACTGAAACCCACACATAGGAGAGCTAATGCAAGAAGAGCTGATTAGTCTTTTTCCACCCGTGCCCGAAGTCACGCGGCGCAAATTCGTAGTAACCTCGCTCGGCGCGGGTTTCGCGCTCGCCGTCCATCCCATACAGGCGCAGACGACGATTACCACTGACACCAATGGCCTGACCGCGGGCGAAGTGAAAATCCCGGTCAAAGACGGCGAAATCCCCGCTTACCGGGCGATGCCGGCAAAGGGCAAGAATTTTCCCACCGTGTTGGTCGTGCAGGAAATCTTCGGCGTGCATGAACACATAAAAGATATTTGCCGCCGGTTCGCGAAACAGGGATATCTGGCCGTCGCGCCTGAACTGTACGCGCGGCAGGGCGATGTTTCGAAGATAAGCAATATCAACGACATCATGCCGATCGTAGGGAAAGTTCCTGACGAACAGGTAATGTCCGATCTGGACGCGGCGGCCGCGTGGGCGAAAGAGAACAGCGGCGATACATCAAAGCTGGCGATCACCGGTTTCTGCTGGGGCGGGCGCATTGTATGGCTTTACGCGGCGCACAATCCGAACCTGAAGGCGGGCGTCGCCTGGTACGGACGCCTGGCGCCGCCCCCGCCGGAACGCGCGAACCCGCTGCAGCCTAAACACCCGCTCGAAATCGTAAAGGATATAAAGGCGCCGGTGCTCGGCCTGTACGGAGGCGCGGATCAGGGCATTCCGAACAACACCGTCGAGCAGATGCAGAAAGCCTTGAAAGAGCTCAACAAACCTTCGGAGATCAAACTCTACCCCGACACGCCTCACGGATTTCACGCGGACTATCGTCCAAGTTACCGCAAAGAGCAGGCGGAGGACGGATGGAAGCTGTTGCTGGCCTGGTTCAAGAAGCACGGCGCCGCATAAACATATGCGAACATTTATCGCGATCGAAATCCCTTCCGAGATCAAATCGGCGCTGGCGGCCTTGCAGACCCAACTGCGGCGCGCCGGCGCCGACGCCAGTTGGACGAAACCTGAAAATCTGCACCTGACCCTGAATTTCCTCGGCGAGGTCGATGAAAGGCGGATCGTAGAGGTCGAGAAAGCCTGCGTTTTGTCGGCGGCCGAATTTCAGCCGTTCACTCTAAGCCTCAAGGACACGGGCGTCTTTCCGAACGAGAGACAGCCGCGAGTGCTCTGGGCCGGCTTGTCCGGCGATGTCGGGATTGTTGTCGAGATGCGCGCGCGCCTGGACGAAAGGTTGGCGCTGATCGGATTCAAGCGCGACGAGAAGAAGTTTCATCCGCATCTGACCATCGGCCGGCTGAAGTCCAATAAGAAGATTCGCGAATTGCTGGCGCTCGCCTATGCATATCAGTTACCGGCATTGTCATTCGCGGTCACCGAAATCGTCCTGATGAAAAGCGAGCTGCGTCCGGCGGGGGCGGAATATACCCCAATAGTAAAGGCCTGCCTATCACAGTAGGATAGATAGGACAGATAAGACAGATAGGACAAATAGGATCGATAACCTTATTTGTCCTATCTGTCTTATCTGTCCTATCTATAAAGTAATCCCCTCATCACTGCGACCCAAAATCAGAGCCACAGTTTTAGCCAGCGCGACCGGTTCGATGGGCTTCGAAAGATGGCGTTGGAATCCGGCGGCGAGGGAGGTTTTCTTGTCCTGGGCCGACGCGAAAGCCGTCAGGGCGATGGCGGGCACGTCGCCGCCGTTCTCCTGGGGCAGAGCGCGTATCTTACGGATCAGGGTGTGGCCGTCCTCCTCAGGCATTCCGATGTCGGAAACCAGAACGTCGGGCAGCCACTGGGTGAAAACCGTCATGGCCTCGGCGGCCGATCCGGCGGTGCGAATCTCGGCGCCGTAGCGGTTAAGCATCACGCTCAGGATTTCGCGCGTGTCGTGTTCGTCATCAACAACCAGGACCCTGACGCCGCTGAGCGTGCCCGAACGCGTCTCGTCGCCGTTGGAACTGGGGGCGGCCCACAGCGCCGAGCCTTCGCTGTCGCCGTTCTGAACCGCCAGCGGCAGCGTGACCATGAAGTCACTACCCTGCCCTTCGCCGCGGCTGTAGGCATAGATCGCGCCGCCATGCAGCTCTACGATATGTTTAACGATGGCCAGCCCCAGTCCGAGTCCGCCCTGCCGGCGCCTGGACGAGCTGTCCATCTGAGAGAACCGGTCGAAAACGAAGGGCAGGTATTCGGGATCGATTCCCTGTCCGGTGTCGCTGACGATCAGCAGCGCTTTACCCTCCAGTCTTTCGAGGCGAACCTCGATCAAGCCGCCCTGGGGCGTGAACTTGATGGCGTTCGAGAGCAGGTTCCAGACGACCTGTTTCAGGCGCTCCTGATCGCCGTTGAAAGGCCCGACCCAGGGTTCGAGCACGATCTGCATTCTCAAATTCTTCGCTTCGACCGTCGGTCGAACGCCGTCGACGGCGGCTTCGACAATCGACATCAGTTCGACCGGGCGCGTTTCCAGGGTCAATTTTCCTGAGGTGATGCGGGAGGCGTCGAGCAGGTCGCCGACCAGGTGGGCCTGTGATTTCGCGTTGCGCTCGATGGTCAGCAGCGCGCGTTCGGCCGAAGCGCGGTCCAGCGCGCCCGAACGCAGCATTTGCGCCCAGCCCAGAATCGCCGTCAACGGCGCGCGTAACTCATGGGAAATCATCGCCAGGAAGTCGTCTTTCAACCGGTTCGCGTCCTCGGCCAGGCGGCGGGCGTTCTGCTCGCGCTCCAGGAAGGCCGCGCGCTGCTCCTCGATCCACCTGCGCTGGACGCTCTGCACCATTTTGTCGGCGACTCCCTCCAATGAATTCAGGATGTCTGATTCGAGTTTCTGCCTGGAGAACATCGCGATCAC
>DASUFM010000087.1:0-4367 GCA_036274535.1 Blastocatellia bacterium | reverse complement strand
CGGCTGATTCAGGGCATCGGCCATTACGTGGACGACGTCGAACTCGCCGGAACTCTCAGCATCACCATCCTGCGCAGCCCTTACGCCCACGCAAAAATCAATTCGATCAACATTGACGCGGCCAAAAACGCGCCGGGCGTGATCGCCGTCTACACCGGCAAAGACGTCGAGGGCAAGGTCGGAGACGTGCCCTGCGCCGTCGCGCTGCCCGATTTGAAGCATCCTAAATACCCGGTCCTCGCCGCCGGCAAAGTCATCTTCGTCGGCCAGCCCGTCGCCGCCGTCGTCGCGACCGACAAATACAAGGCCCGCGACGCCGCCGACCTGATCGAGGTCGATTATGACCCGCTCGACGTCATCACCGACGCCGAGAAGGCGGCCCGCCCTGACTCTCCGGTAATTCACGAAGAGTTCGGCACAAACATCGCGTTCTTTCACAGCGCCGGGAGCGGAGACGTCGAGGCGGCGTTCAAACAGGCCGACCGTATCGTCACGCAAAAAATCGATCATCAGCGTCTGGCGCCGTGCGCGATGGAGCCGCGCGGCGTACTGGCCCAGTACTTCCCCGGCGAGCGGCAACTCAATCTATGGTCGTCCACGCAGATTCCGCACCTGCTGCGAACGCAGTTGGCATCGATGCTCGGGATTCCGGAAAACCGCCTGCGAGTGATCGCGCCCGAAGTCGGCGGCGGCTTCGGCAGCAAAGTCGATATCTATGCTGAAGAGGCCCTCCTGGGGTGGATTGCGACGCAGTTGAACAGGCCGGTGAAATGGATCGAGTCGCGGCGCGAGAATGTCCAGGCCACTATCCACGGGCGCGCCCAGACCGGCGAAGTCTCGGTCGCGGTCAAAAACGACGGGACGCTGCTCGGCCTGAAATACGACGTGACGGCGGACATCGGCGCCTATCTTCAACTGCTCACGCCCGCCATTCCGACGCTGACCGGATTGATGCTCTCCGGCTGCTACAAAATTCCGGCGATTCAGATGACCTGCAAGGGCGTCTTCACTAACAAGATGTCCACGGACGCCTATCGCGGCGCGGGGCGTCCCGAGGCGACCTATTTGATCGAACGGATTATGGATCGCGTCGCCGGCGAATTGAATATGGACCCGGTCGAGTTGCGCCGCAAAAATTTCCCCAAACCTGAAGAATTTCCGTTCGCCACGGCGACCGGGCTGTTTTACGACAGCGGCGATTACGAAAAGGCGCTCACCAGGGCCCTCGAAATGTCCGGCTACGAAAAACTGCGCGAAGAGCAAAAGACCGCACGGGCGCAGGGGCGGCTGATGGGCATCGGCGTTTCGACTTACGTCGAAATCTGCGCCATGGGGCCCTCCATCGCGCTGGCCTCGGGCGGGTGGGAGAGCGCGACCGTGCGCGTCGAACCGACCGGCAAAGTTACCGTGATGACTGGCATCTCGCCGCACGGCCAGGGCGAGGAGACGGCGTTCGCGCAAATCATCGCCGACATGCTCGGCGTTTCGATAGACGACGTGCTGGTCGTCCACGGCGACACGGCGGTGGTGCAGTACGGCATCGGCACTTTCGGCAGCCGCGGTATCGCCGTAGGCGGGGCCGCGCTGGCCCTGGCTACGGAGAAAGTGATCGCCAAGGCGCGGACGCTCGCCGCGCATCTGCTCGGAACCGATCAGAACGGTCTGACCTTCGAAAATGGCAGGTTCGTCGGCGCGCCGGATGACAGGAGCGTCACGATTCAGGAAGTGGCGCGCGCCGCCTACGTGCCGCATAATATACCTCCCGATTTCGAACCGGGCCTGGTGGCGACTCATTTCTTCGAACCGAAGAATTTCACATTTCCGAACGGAACGCACATCTGCGTCGTCGAAGTGGACAAGGAAACCGGCGATGTGAAGATCCTGCGTTACATCGCCGTTGATGATTGCGGCAAACAGATCAACCCGCTGATCGTTCAGGGGCAGGTTCACGGCGGCATCGCGCAGGGCCTGGCTCAGGCTCTGTTCGAAGAAGTGGTCTACGACGAGAACGGCCAATTGCTGACCGGCGAGTTTATGGATTACGCGGTTCCAAAGGCCCATCAACTGCCCAGATACGAACTCGATCATACCGTGACGCCGACACCCGTCAATCCACTCGGCGCCAAAGGCGTCGGCGAGGCCGGCACGATCGGCTCGACGCCGGCCGTGGCCAACGCCGTGATCGACGCGCTCGCCCCGTTCGGCGTGAAGCACGTAGATCTGCCGCTGCGCCCTGAAAAACTGTGGCGGTTAATGCAGCGGAAAAGTTAATAACAGGCCCTAAACGCTCTCTGCTAATAGTTGTGGTTGGCTCCGACGTCGGTTGTTTCGATTGTGAGAAAACGCCGAACTGTTTAGTTGGTGGAATACTAACAATGGGCAAAGATGGTGAGCTATGATTCCAAATAATTTTGAATACTTCGCGCCAAAAACTATCGAAGAAGCGTTAAAGCTCATTGACAAATACGGTGAAGATTGCAAAATCCTCTCCGGCGGTCACAGCCTAATTCCTGTGTTAAAACTGCGCCTTGCCGCGCCCGCCGTAATCATCGATATCGGGCGTATCGAGGAGTTGAAGGCAATTGAAGTCGATGACGGAGCGATCCACATCGGCGGCGGCGTCACGCATGCGGAGATCGCGACAGACGCCGAGTTGAAGCGATATTGCCCCTTGCTTTGCGAAACGGCCTCTCAGATCGGCGACCAACAGGTTCGCAATCGCGGCACGATCGGCGGTAGTTTGGCGCATGCCGATCCGGCGGCTGATTGGCCCGCGACGATCCTGGCGCTGGAGGCCGAGATTGTCACGAGATCGAGTTCGGGCGCCCGCGTGATCAGGGCGTCTGATTTCTTTATCGACGTAATGACGAGCGCCGTCGAAACGAACGAGATCGTCACCGAGATCCGAGTTCCCAAACCCGCGCAGCCGGAAAGAGGGATCTATTTGAAAGTTCCACAATCGGCTTCGGGGTTTGCCGTAGTTGGCGTCGCGGCCCAGATGAGGGTCGCGGGCGGCGCCTGTGAAGATGTCGGCATCGGCGTCACCGGACTTGCGCCGAAGGCCTTCAGAGCCGCTTCGGTGGAAGCCGCGCTCCGAGGAAGGACGATTGACGAAGCGACCCTTAGCGCGGCGGCGGCCCGCGCCGACGCCGAAGTGGAAGACGCAATGGAAGACATCCATGCGTCAGGCGATTATCGCCGCCATCTCGCTCGCGTTTACGTCCGGCGCGCCGTGCAAGCCGCGGCGGCGAGAATGTAAAATAAGCAGCGGGAGTGGGGAATGAAGACAAGGCGACAATGAGAAGAGGAGACATGGGGATAAGGAATATTCTGCTCCCTGTCTCTTTGTCCCTTTGTCCTTTTGTCCCCATTCCTTACCCCCGGATACCCACATGCTTGCAGATATAGTTAAAATTCATTGCCTGAAGCATCATGCCGCTTTCCCAATGCCGCGTACCAGTCGAGTTGTCGTATGCAAAGAGGGCGGCGACGAACACACACTCTCGGACAACTTTCCTTATTCCGGCTCGTGGATCTACTGCTGCAATTGCCAGACCTTCATCGCCTGGGATGTCGGGCGGGCCAATGTTTCAGTCAAACAATGCCCATTTTGTCTCAGCACGATCAATCCGAGACTATACACTTGTGACCATTGCTCGGTGACGATGCTGGATTTCGACGATCCGGCGCTGCGAAAACATCACAAAGTGCTCAGTTGGGGGATGCCGCAGCCGGCCTGTCCGGCGTGTCAGCAATTTCCGGACTCGACGCCGAAGCAGCATTACTGCCGCGTGCTGCAGGTCAATCTGGCGACGGCCCGGCCGGTCTGCCCGTTCTGCGACGCCAAAGTCGATGAGGCGCCCACTGATGGGGTCAGATCGATGGCCGCCAGGTTCGGCGCGGCGCTGGCCGACGCCGAAGCCCGCCTGCGCGAGGCTGAAGAGCGTCGCAGGCTGGCTGAGGACGCCGCCCGCAAAGAGATCGATTTACGGGTACAGGCCGAACGCAAAGCCGAAGAGATCGAAAAGAAGGCGACCCGCGAATTCACGCTGCCGTCCGCGACCGAACTGGAAATGGCCAGGCGGGAAGCCATTGCGAAAGCCGAGGCCGAAGCAAGAGCCAAGCTGGAGGCTGAACAGCGCGCCTATGCTGAAGCGCTCGAACGCCAGGAAGCCGAGTGGAGAAAGGCCGAAGCGGAGGCTCGCGCACGGGAGGCCGAAGAGAGAGCGTACGAAATTGAAGAGCGACGCAGGCGCGCAGAAGCCGCGGCGAGGAAAGAGGCTGAATTGCGAGAAATGGCCGAAATGCAGGCGCGCCAATTAGTCGAAAGGTTTACAGGCAATCTGGCCCCTCCACCACCGCAAAAA
>DASUFM010000086.1:0-4184 GCA_036274535.1 Blastocatellia bacterium | reverse complement strand
GCTGGCATATCTCTTGCGATTAGACGGTTGTGAGGATATCAACCCCACGCTTATGAGAAGTGAAATAAACAACTTCGATTATCAATTGGAGCAAGCAGGCGGATTGAGCATTGTTTTTGTGGCTTTCCGCCACATTCATTGTTGCGTATGGCCACACCAGAATAAGACAAAAGCGCATATAGCGCGGGCGATAACAATACGGAGCTTCTCAATAACTCCCGTGTTCGTTAGCACAATGCTCGTTTTCGTTAACACGATGATTAACCGTGTCCCTATTAACGACACTGATGCCCAGAATCTCTCATTAAATATCTTCCCAGGCTTCATCAGCAGAGAAGCAGGACTGGGTAGAAGCAATGCGTTGAGAAAAGATTCAGCTTGATAATGTATAAGCGGTGAGGGATCTGCGCCCAGAGCTCTTCCTTACCTCTGCCGTCCCAGAAGGACAAATAAATCCCCCGCCATGGCAGACATGACCTGATGCCCCCACAGCGAACAGGTCTGTCAAACAACCGGCAAGCTGCCTCGTCACGAGGTTTCCTTTTATGGTTTATACGGTTACAGGATACGTGTGTCCAGGCGCGGCCGGCATGGGGCGCCGAGAGGAGAAGAGAGAAGAGTGGAGCGACAAATAAACGGCCGCGATGTCGAATCATTGTTCTCGATCGCATTCAGATTTTTCAGACGCTGGCGAACCGATAGGCGCCGGAAAGGCTCAAGCTATGGAAGAACCGAGAGAAGATGGAGTCAAGGACGATTATTCGACAACGGAAATTGTCCGGGTAACGGCCCCCGAACCTGAATTGCTGACCCGCTTGTATGGCGCGTCCGGCCCGCTTCGTCAGACGATCTATCCCGCGCGCGAAGTAGATCTGGCGCCCAAGCGCATCGATCCGCGCCTGGTCGCGTTTAACGATTTTGATCCGCGCGACGTCGCGCCATACAACCGGCTTGTTATTTCAATGATCTCCGCCGCCGCTACACGAAAACTCAAGCGCGTGTTGATCTCTTCGGCGCAATACGGCGACGGCCGCACTACTGTGACGCTGAATCTGGCCGCGGCGCTCGCGCGTGCGCGACAGCGCGTTCTGGTTGTCGAGAGCGATTTTTCACGGCCGTCGGCGTTGCGCCTGCTCGGAGTCGACTTGGAGACGGGGCTGGCCGAAGCCGTCGCGAAAGGTCTGGCGCCGAGCGAGGCGATGGTCTGGCTGCAACCGATCGGCTTCAATCTTTTGCCGACTTGCGCTCAGGTCGATAACTCGGCCGAATTGCTGGCCTCGCCCGTCTTCGAAGTGATGGTGCGGACGTTGAGCCCGGAATTCGACTTCGTCCTGTTCGATTCGGCGCCGCTGTTGGCGGCGGCCGACGCCAGCCTGCTCGAACTTCACACGGATGCGACATTGCTGGTCATACGGCCGGGGCGGACCTCCGCCAGTCAAATGGCCAAAGCCGTCGCGCTGCTCAACGAAGAGCGCCTTCTGGGCGCCGTGCTCAACCGCGTTGCGACTTAACAGGATTTGAGGATGATCTCGAAAAATCTCACAAGACCGCTTGCCCTGCTGATCTTCGAAGGGGCCCTGGTTTATTCCTGCGGCCTCCTGGCGATCTATATCCGGTACGGCGCCGAGACGCCCGACGCGCTTGGGGCCGAACGCGGATGGCTGAAGACCTTGCTGACGACCGTCCTGATTCTGGGGGCGTTCTATTTCTTCGACCTTTACGATTTTCGCAGGATTCAGAGCCGCAGCATGCTGCTGCTGCGGCTCTCGCAGGCCCTTGGAGCAGGCGGCCTGGCGCTCGCGCTGATGTCATACGTTTGGCTGCAGATGCGGCTGGGCCGCGGCGTCCTTACGCTCAGCCTGTTGTTGACACTGACATTGATGACCGCGTGGCGATTGCTGGCCCGGTGGCTGCTCGACCACCCGCGACTGGCCAGTCGCGTGCTCATTCTGGGCGTCGAGCAGGACGCGGTCATGATCGCGCGCGAGATGCTGACGCGCCGCGAAGCCGGATATGACGTGATCGGATTCGTTGGCGACGATCCGGCCCAGATCGGAAAAAGTCTGATCAACCCGTGCGTGGTCGGGGTAATGTACGATCTGGAAGCGGTAGTCGGCAGGCATCGCCCCGACCGAATCGTCATAGCGATGCCTGACCGGCGAGGCCGATTGCCGCTGGACCTGCTGCTCAAACTGAAAGTGCGCGACGGAGTGATGGTGGATGAGGCCGACGCCTTTTACGAAAAGCTGACCGGTAAGATTCGCGGCGCGCGGCCGCGACTCGGGCAACTGGTTTTCGCCGACGGTTCACGCTGGACGCGTCTATACAAACGCGCGCGCCGCCTGACGGACGTGGCGCTCGCGGGCGTCATCGGGTTGCTGGCGTCGCCGTTGATGCTGCTGACCGCGCTGGCGATCAAACTCGATTCATGCGGCCCGATCTTTTACCTGCAGGAACGGGTCGGGCTTCATAACAGGACATTCAGGATCATCAAGTTCCGTTCAATGCGGGTTGACGCCGAGGCGAACGGCCCGGTCTGGGCCGATGAAGGCGATTCTCGCGTCACGCGCGTGGGCCGTTGGATTCGCAAACTGCGGATCGACGAACTGCCGCAATTGTTCAACATCATTCGCGGCGAGATGAGCCTGATCGGGCCGCGGCCCGAACGCCCGGTCTTCATCGAGCAACTCGAACAACGTATTCCTTATTACTCCGAGCGTCACCTGGTCAAACCGGGGCTGACCGGATGGGCGCAGGTCCGCCACCCTTATGGCGCCTCATTCGAGGACGCGATGGAAAAACATCAATACGACCTCTACTACATCAAAAATCAATCGCCGATGCTCGACGCTCTTATCCTGCTCGAAACGGCGCGCACCGTGCTGTTCGGGCGTCTGTCGCGCTGAAAGAATGAAGAGGGTGAAAAGTTCATGATCCCGCTTTTAGGCGGAATAGTTTTGATTCACGGAATTGATCTTTACCTGAAACTTCCGCCTAAAGGCGAGACTGCGAACAGATTTTCGGAGGAATTATGAATAGAAGTAAGTTGATGAGTTATATGGAACGCTTCGGGCTGGCGGCCGCGCTGATAATCGCGGTTTGCGCGTTCTGGAGCCCGCAGGCGTTAGCGCAGGCGCCGGCGTCCGCCGCCGGACAGACTTCCGCCACCGAACAGGCTGTGGAAGACGATGATTACTTCAGGAACCTTTACCGTGAGTTTTACGATACGTACCGGCTGGGTCCCGGCGACGAGATTGCGATTCGCGTGATCGGGCAGCCGGATTACACGGTCGAGCGCGCGAAGGTCTCGCCGACCGGCCGCGTCTATCACTCGCTGCTAGGCGACCTGGAGGTGGCCGGGATGACCATCCCGCGACTCATCGAGCAGTTGACCAAAGATATGAGCGAGTACCTGATCAACCCGAGGGTGAGCGCGGCTCTGCTCGAAGCCAACAGCGCCAAGATAGGTGTCCTCGGCGATGTCATACACCCAGGCATCCTGATCATGAACAAGCCGATGACCGTGCTGGAGGCCCTCACCGCTTCCGGCGGCGTCTCTGACACGGGCGACAAATCCGGCGTGATTGTGCTCCGCCAAACGCGCGACGGCCGCGCTCAAACGTTCAAGGTCAACGTCAAGCGCATTCTCCAGGGAAGGGCCGGAGAAGAGGAAAACATCTCACTGCATGCCGGCGACACCGTGATCGTGAACGGCAACGTCAAGAAGAAGATGGCCTACATCCTGTCTCTCGCCGGATTCGGAAGCTTTCTCTCATTCATCTCGGGAGCCGGACGCTGACACCGACGTCATCTGTCATTTGTCATTCATCGCAGACAATCCAAAGCTGTTTTAGCCACGAATGAACACGAATATTCACGAATGACGGACCAACAAAATCAAGAAGAAGATTTGCGCTCATTCGTGTTCATTCGTGGCTGGATTTCTTAGTAATGAAAGAATCTGCGCTCAATCTTTTAAGGATCTCCGGCGCTTTCGCCCCATTCAGGTGGGCGCATCGGCGTGAGGCCCTGATTATTACCTACCACCGCCTCGGCGCGCGCGAAGGCGGGGCCCGGATTTCGGCGAGGGCTTTCGCCGAGCAGACGCGGTATCTGGCCGCGCATTACAGGCTCGTCCCGCTTTCGCGGTTGGCGGACTGTTGGCGACGGCGAGAGATTCCGCC
>DASUFM010000085.1:0-3518 GCA_036274535.1 Blastocatellia bacterium | reverse complement strand
CAGTTCATCCATTTTCTGCAAAGCTTCATTGAGCACCGCCTGCTTCCTCTCTGCCTGGTAGCGCTCGGCAAGCGCCGTGTACTCCTCATTGGCGACGTTGCGAAGCATCAGCAGAGTGTTCAGGTCATAAGGATCCAGACCGGCCGCCTTCTCGAGTTTATCTCTCGCCGCGACCTTGTCTTTATTGACATATAGGATCGTGCCTTGAGCGCTGTAGAGGCGAGGCAGCCACGAGTTGCGGAAATTGTTCCAATCCGCAGCGTCCATCTTCTCAGGCTTTTTGTCGGCTTCCAATAAATCGACGACCTTTGCTCCAGCCTCCGAAGCCTTTTGCAGAATCCCGGCGGGCGGCGCCTGGCCGGATTGGACCTGCAGACTGGCCTGATTTGCGCCCGCTATGGTCAAATTGGCCAGGACATAAACATCATCCGGCTTCTTTTCAATATACTTCGCCCCCTCGTTGAACGCTTCCTGGAACTTGTTTAAGGCGATCAACGATTCGATCATAACAGGTTTGATCAAATCGGCGTCTTGGGCGAAAGTCTTGGTAAAGTTTTCGGCGAAACCGATGCGTTGATTGTGATCGGTCACTTTGCGGATCTCCTCGGAGACATAAGCGGCGACCTGCGGACGCACCGGGCTCTTGCCGTTCTTCTTCAGATAATCCGCTGAGGCCTTCAACTTCTCAGCCACCCCGCTGGCGGCCTTTATCTTATCAATGGCCTTCTGCTCGCCCTCGGAAATTTTAGGCGCGTTGTCTTTCGCCTGCTCTTTATCCTGAGCCGCCGCGAAGCCCGCGGAACAAACCAGTGAAGCGCAGACGATCATCGCCAACGCTCTTAGTTTCTGAGCCAGAACTGATTTCATTTTTACCTCGTTTTGGAATTGGAGTTTAATGACGATGATGTGAACGCCTCGCCACACCACTGCGGCGAATTATAAAAGAGGATCCCAAAAAGGCAAAAAGGATGAGAGCGGGCGAAGAAACCGCATTAATCGGAAACGAGGCTATTGATTATCGCTTTGTTCTTTCCCTGGCCTGCTCCCGCGCCTGTCGCAACGCGTCCAATATCGCCGCCGGAGCGGGCGCAGGTTCCGCCGGCTTCGTTTCCTGTTGAGCCGATTGAAATGGATGATCATCGCCTGATTGCGGCTGAGCAGGTTTGGCGATTTCAACCGTTTTTTTCTTTCGCGGCCATCTCAACTTCGCGAGACTGAATTCCGTCCCCAGTTTCGGAAGGATCTCGCGCCCGCGCTTCAATTCAGGTAATAGCCGCGCGGAGATCAATCCGGCGCGCCGTTCCAGAACCTCGATCAACAATAATACGGTCGCAAGCATTAATAGCCAGGGGGCAAGCTCGACCAATCGTGGCAGCCGCGGCAGGTCTTTCCATACTCCGGAAATATCCACGCGCTCCTTGCCGCCCGTAGCCATGGCAAGGCGCGCGAGCGCGGCCTGGCCTTCCTCGCCGCTCACGGGTTTGAATTCCGGCGAATAAGGCAAGGCCACGGGCGCGAGCGTCACGCGGCCCGCGCCCGGAACTTCGACCGTCGAAAGCGCGGTCTCATTGCCGCGTAGTGGAATCTCGATTTCCAGCGTGTCCGCTGACGCCCAGCGCATCTCCGCCTTCTCGCTGGAAGGCTTCGCGCCGGCGACGCCGCGCAGCGTCGTTACTTTCGGCAGTTCGCTCGGAGACAATGCGCTCGCCTCGTCACGTTCGGGGTCCATGTGAAGTTCGATCCGCGCGACGCCGTTTTTCACGTCCTGAGTGAGAAGCATATTGCCGGGCAGTCCGCCGGCGTCTCCGGCGACCCACCGGGCCAGACTTGTGAAGAAATCGCCCGCGTCCTTCCAACCCGCCACCGCGCCGGCGTATTCTCCGTCGGTTTCCCCCAGGTAGCAAAGGACGCGCCCGCCGCCAGCCTGCCACGACGCCACCACCGGCGCATTGTATTCATCAGTCGTGACCGCGGCCAGATTCGCCTTGGCGCGCAGGTAAGTGAGATTGTAACCACCTATAGATGGCAAACCAGTGAACTGTTTCCCCGTCAATGTCACCATTCCCCCGGTGAATTGGATCGGGGCCGGCTGATCCAGAAACATGCTGCGGGCGACGATGATCGTGTCCTGCGCGAAGAGGCGCGGCAGTTCTTCGGCGTTTTCAGTGAAGAAAATTTGTCCGGCGCCGCGTTTGGCGATGTCGCGCAGCAGATCGGCGTCGACGTCCGTCGGCTTGCCTAATCCTATGACGCTGACCGTGATGCCCGATTGCTCGCATTGTTGCAGCAATTCGCGGTACTTGCCTTCCTCTTCAGAATCGGCGGCGTCGGCGAAAAGGACTATGTGGCGCGTGCCCGATTGGGCTTTGAGCAGCATGTCGGCGGCCGTGGTCAAGGCTTCGAAGATGAAGATGCCTCCGCCTCCAGAATCGATCCTGAGGATTTTGTTTCGGACGCTTGCCGGGTCGTCTATCTTTTGCAGATCAACGATGATGTGCGACGCGCTGTCAACCGCGACGACGCCGAATTCGTCCATCGGGCTCATCATTTCGAGCACCTGCGCGGCGGCCAGATTTGCCAGGTCCATCTTCGTCCTGGCGCCTCCGACCGAAACGCCCATGCTGCCCGAACGATCCATGGCGACGACAATCGCCAACGCCAGCTTGCGATGCTCCTGCCGCAGTTCCATTGAAACTGGCAGGACTGGTTCCAGAGGCGATTTGAAATAACCGCCGGGACCGTATGCATGTTTGCCGCCGCTCATCATCAACCCGGCCCCGGCTTCGCTGACCCAGGAGGCGATTGACTCCATTCCGTTAGTGGTGATCTTTTCGGCGGGGACGTTTTCGATTAACACTCCGGAATATTGCGCGAGCGAATCCAGCGTCCAGTCGCAATTTTCCGGCGTGGCGAGTTTGACATTCATGGAGCCCGCCGCGAGCAACCGCGCGAGCCCGGAGTTCGCGGAGGACGATACGAGGAGCAAAGGTCGCGGCCCCTGCACTCCGACCAACGCCTTCGCCGAGTTGTTTTCCGGAACCGGATCGTCGGCGTTCCGGGCCCCCAAAATTCTGATCGTATAACCTTGCGCGCCGGGCTCTCCGGCGAGGTCGCGGAACGTCAGACGGTTCAAGCCCACGCCGGCGTTCGTCTTGCCCGCCGCCAGTACCTGTGCGCCGCGCCGCAACTCATATGAGATCTCCTGCTGAAGCGGCGATTTCACCCAGGCCGTGATCATAAACGCTTCGCCCGGGGTGACCGTGACCGGCGCGTCTATTTGAGCCACGGCCAGATCGTTTGCCGACGATCGCTGCAGCGAGCGGTAATCGATCGGGACGCCGCGCGAGGCCGCCTTCGATGCGGCAGTGGCCGGGTCTTTGCCCGTCCAGCGCCCGTCGGAGATGACCAGGATCTTTCCGGGAGAGTTTTGAGGTATCAGCCCGATGGCTTTATCAATCGCCTCGGCCAGACTGGAAGCGTCGCGCCCGACTTCATTCGCGAATCCTCCAAACACATTG
>DASUFM010000084.1:0-4758 GCA_036274535.1 Blastocatellia bacterium | reverse complement strand
CCGCGACCATTGCGGCCGCGTCGAGCGGTTCCGCAATGGTCGCGGCGCAATCGTTCAAAACAAAACGTGAATTCAGCGCCTACCAGCAGAAACGGCGCAAGCTGCTCTGGAGCCTGCTCGGCGATCTTCCGTTCAACCATCGTCCCCAACCGCCCAAGCTGATTAAAACCGAGAAAGGCCCAGGCTACACGCTCGAATATCTGACGATGGACCTGAACGGCATAGAGCCCGTCCCCGCGCTGCTGCTCATTCCGGACAAACGCCGGAAACCGGCTCCCGGCCTGATCTACCATCACTGGCACGGCGGCACGTATCCGACTGGCAAGGACGAATTGCTGACCGGGCGCAAAGTGTTGCCCGCCTACGCGCCGGTAGTGGCCGAGAAAGGCATAGTCACGCTGGCGATTGACAGTTGGTGTTTCGGCGAGCGCATGCGCGACAAGGACGGGCGCAACGGCGAATGGGACGCTTTCAAGAAGATGATCTGGCATGGGCAGGTCCTGTTCGGAATGATGATCTTCGACGAATACCGCGCGGTTGATTACCTGATCTCGCGTCCCGAAGTAGACCCTAAACGCATCGGCGCGTTCGGCCTCTCGATGGGCGCGACCAAGGCGTGGTGGCTGGCCGCGCTGGACCCGCGAATCAGTCTCTGCATTGACCTCTGCTGTATGACTGACTTCGATGAATTGATCAAAGCCAACAACCTGAAAGGCCACGGCATTTATTACTACGTGCCCAGCCTGCTCAAACATTTTTCGACGGCGCAGATCAACGAATTGATCGTCCCGCGCCCGCATCTCAGCATGAACGGGCGAAAAGACTCGCTGACGCCCCCGGCCGGCGTCGAGCGCGTGCGCGATTATCTAACGCCGCTCTACGAAAAATACGGCCGGGGCGAAGATTGCCGGATCGAGTTATTCGATTGCGGCCACGAGGAACTGCCGGAAATGCGCCGGCTCACGCTGGATTGGATGGAGCGGCATTTAATCGGCGCATAGCCGCCGAAGGGAAAACGCCGAGAGACGCCCACCTTTCAAGAAAGTCGTCATTTTACTGCAACATTCCGCCTCCTCCGGCCACTCACTCAACGTATTCAGACGATGAGCGCTCACTCCGCTTATTTGTAAATGAGCGGAGTGGGTGTTTTTACCCATCTTCATCAAATCATTTTCGGAACCGCGTTTTCCAAAACTCCGTATGGAAAACCGAATAATCGTTGATCGATTAGTTAGAGGAGAGCGGAGTCTAACGAAATGAAGAAGAAATCGCGCAGGTTTTTGTGGATATTTGGCGCGCTCATCATCCTGACCGGATTGGGCGTAACCGGATTCGTCGTGATGTCACGTCCGGCGAACGATATTGATTCTTCGCGATTGGCCGCGGTCGAACGCGGCGATATCGCGCGCTCGGTCGTCGCCACGGGCCGCATAGAGCCTATCACCAAGGTCGAAATCAAATCGAAGGCCAACGGCATCATTAAAGAGTTGAAGGTCGATGTTGGAGACATCGTAACTCCGGGGCAGACGCTGGCCGAACTCGACAAGGAGGACCTGGCCGCGCGCGTGCGCGAAGCCAAAGCCGCTATGATCGGCGCGGAATCCAACCTTAAAGCCGCCGAGGCCGAGGTCGCAAAGAACAAGGTCGAAGCCGAAGGCCCCGACGTGCCCTTCACCAAACGCAACTTCGAGCGAGCCGAAAGATTGTTGAAGGACGGCGTGCTGCCCCAGCAGTCCTACGACGACGCGCGCAGCGCATACGAACTGGCGTCGAACCGCCAGAACGTCGCTCGCGCGCAGGGCGCAGTCATCGAGGCCAGAGTCGCGCAGGCCAGAGCCGCGGTAGCCCAGGCGCAGGCGACGGTCGATCGCGCCGAGGAGGAATTGAAATACGCGACGATCCGCTCTCCGATCGGCGGGATGGTCCTGTCGCGCGACGTAGAGATCGGCTCGCCGGTCTCTTCGATACTGAATATGGGCGCGGCGGCGACGCTGGTAATGGTGCTCGGCGACATCAGCCAGGTTTACGTGCGCGGCAAGGTCGACGAAGCCGACATCGGCGTCGTCAAACTCGACCAGCCTTCGCGAATCAAGGTCGAAACGTTCAAGGACAAGGTCTTCGACGGCAAAGTCACGCAGATTTCGCCCCTCGGCGTCGATAAAGACAACGTGATCACCTTCGAGGTCAAAGTCTCTATCAACAACCCCGGCAATCTGCTGCGCGCGAATATGACCGCGAACGCCGAGATCGTTCTGGAGGAACACAAAGGCGTGTTGCTGCTGCCTGAAAGCGCCGTGATTTACGACAATCAGCGCAACGCCTCGGTCGAGATCCCGGCGCCGGGCCAACCCAAAGGCCGCGAACGCAAGCCCATCAAAACCGGCATCAGCAACGGATCGAAGACAGAGGTTCTCGATGGACTGAGCGAGAGGCAACAAGTGATTCTTCAATAGCCACAGAGCCACAGAGACACAGAGACAGGAGAAGGAGGAACGGAAGAGCTGAGCGAAATTTCTCTGTGTCTCTGTGGCAGCGCCTTTCTCAAATAGACAGACGATGCGTGAACTTCTCTTACAAACCTACTCCAACCTGATGGCGCACAAGCTGCGCAGCTTTCTGACGATGTTCGGGATCATCTGGGGGGTGATCTCGATCGTGCTGCTCTCGGCGCTCAGCGCGGGCTTTCAGCAGGGCAATATGTACGTGCTGAAGGAACTGGGCAAAAACATCGTCATCATCCGCAACGGGCGGACCAGCGCGCAGGCCGGCGGCGAGCGGGCGGGCAAACTCATACGCCTGGACATCGGCGACGTTTACGCGATCAGGGAGAAAGCGAAGCTGATCGAACACGTCACGCCGGAACTGATGCGCGGCGGCGTGAGCGCCAAGAGCGCGTTCAACGCCGGTTCGACGCAGATAAGCGGCGTCTGGCCCGTTTACCAGTACATACGCACCATCGAGGTCGATCGCGGGCGATTGCTCAACGAGCAGGATGGCCTGGAAACGCGGCGCGTCGTGGTCATCGGCCACGATATGTGCAAGCAGTTGTTCGCCGACCGCGACGCCATCGGGCAGCAGATTCAGCTCAACGGGATTCCCTACACCGTCATCGGCCGCGTGCGCAAAAAAGAGCAGGATTCGAATTACACCGGTCCGGACAACAACCGGTTGTTCATGCCATATGAAACGATGCGGAAGGATTTTCCGATGACCGGCGACAACGTCACGCCGGATCATGTTTCGGCCATCATCGCCGCGCCTTACGAACGCGTCGCCGACGAGTTGAACCGCATAGTCGAGCGCGAAGGCAAGATCAATTTCGAAAAGATCGGCCCGGTCGAATCGGAAATCCTTTCGATCGCCGCGGCGCGCCACAACTTCGACCCGACAGACCGCGAGGCGCTTTCGATGTGGAACACGGCGCTCGAAACCGTCTTCTTCAACAAGATGATCTCGAGCATGCGCGAATTCTTTATCGCGGTGAGCATCATTACGCTCGCGCTCGGCGGCATAGGAGTGATGAACATCATGCTGATCTCGGTCAAGGAACGAACCAGAGAGATAGGAGTCCGCAAAGCCCTGGGCGCTACTTCTCGCAACGTGCAATGGCAGTTTTTCAGCGAAGGACTGCTCCTGACGCTGCTGAGCGGAACGATCGGATTGGGAGCCGGCGTCGGGCTGTGCAAGTTGGTCAACCTGTTGCCGCTGCCCGCGCGTTTTTCCGGAATGATCATCACCTGGCAAACGGCGGCCTTCGCTGTCGGCGTTCTGGCGCTGATCGGGATCGTAGCGGCGACTTACCCTGCAAGACGGGCGGCTGACATGGCGCCGATCGAGGCGTTGAGGTATGAGATGTGAAAGTGTGGCGCGAGTTATTTACTCGCGCAATTTCGGCTGAAAGCGGCGCGGGTAAACAACCCGCGCCACATATAGGCGTTAAGATGCTCATCAAAGAAGTCTTCATTCAAGCTCTTCAATCCCTCGTCGGCCATCGCATTCGCGCCGTGATGACGATGACCGGGATCGCCTGGGGCATCGTCGCGGTCGTGCTGTTGATGGCTTACGGCAACGGATTTCACAACGCGATCATGACCGGATTCCGCCGCGCCTTCAGCAACGGCACGGTAGTCGTGTGGAACGGGCAGACAAGCATGCAGGCCGGCGGCGAACGGGCGGGCCGCCGCATCCGGATGAAAGAAGACGATGTAGAAGCTATCCGGCAACTGGGCCTCATTAAATACGCCAGCCCGGAATACGTCGAATATCTGCCCCTGGCTTACGGTATAAGGCAGACGACCGCGGCGGTACGGGGCGTCGCGCCCGAATACGCCGAGATGCGCAGCGAGGTCGCGGAGTTCGGGCGATTCTTCAACGCCGAAGACACGGAAAAAGAGCGGCGGGTGATCTTCCTCGGCTCCGAAATCGCCAAAAAACTTTTCGGCAATGCGCCGGCGGTCGGAGAAACGATCCGCGTCAACGGGCTTTCATTCGACGTCGTCGGCGTATTGACGCAAAAGGTCAGTTTCTCGAACTATTATTCGCCGGACAAATACTCGGTCTTCGTTCCCTACACAACGTTCAAACAGATCCACAGCCAGGATTATCTGGACAACCTGGTCTTTCAGACGCTGAGCGTCGCTCAGCACAACCAGGCGGTCAAACAGGTCCGCGAGGTTCTGGGTTCGCGGCACAACTTCAACCCCAAAGACGAGCGCGCCGTGACGCTCAACGATTCAGTCGAAAACGCGAAGGTGATCG
>DASUFM010000083.1:0-2978 GCA_036274535.1 Blastocatellia bacterium | reverse complement strand
CAGCCTGACGATCATCGCCACGGCCCTGGTCGAAACCGGCAGCCGAATGGACGACGTGATCTTCGAGGAGTTCAAAGGCACGGGCAACCTGGAGATCAACCTCGACCGCAAGCTGTCGGATAAACGTGTCTTCCCTGCGATTGACCTGCAGCGGTCAGGCACGCGCAAGGAAGAGCTGTTGCTTGAGAAACGTGACCTCGACCGCATCTGGCTGTTGCGCCGGGCGCTGAGTTCCCTCAGCGGAGTCGAGCAGATGGAGCTGATTCTCGAGAAGTTGAGCAAGACAAAGACCAACGCCGAATTTCTCGACTCGATGGCTACTCCTGCGCCCGGGGAGACCCCGAGGGCGAGACAGCCAAGGCAGAGGGCTAAAGTTTTGAGCGGGGTCTAAACGATATGAGCAAAATAAGAATCTACGAACTGGCAAAAGAGCTGCGACTGGAGAGCCGAAAGGTTCTCGAAGACGCGCGTCGTTTCGGGGCGATGGTCAGCGCGCCGTCAAGCTCGGTTGATGCGGCCATCGCTGAGAAAATCCGCGAGCTGTATTACCCGAAGAAACAAGCGGCGCAGCGCGCCACGCGTCTGGTCAAGGCTCACAAAACCGCGCCCGCCGATGAGCGACATCCTGAGGCGGGTTCGGCCGTAGTGTCGTCTTCAGAAGAAGCCGCCCGGGAAACGGAGGCGAAGACCGAACCACAGGCCGGTAAGATCAAAGCGGCTGCCAAATGGCAGGAGCCAAAAGGCGCCCCCGCCACGCGCGTAGTCGCGCCTGTCGCCGGGGCGTTGGCGCTCGCCGAGGATGCCGCATTGCCAGCGGCTACCCCGGCGCCGAAGCCCGTTACGCCGACGACCAGGATTATCCGTCTGCCGACACCGCCGCCGCGCCCCGTGGCGAAAACTGCTGAGCCGGCGGATCAGCAGCCCGCAAAAGTTCTGCCTTTCGGTAAGCCGAAGCAGCAGACTTACGTCCCGCCGCGTGACGCGAGGCGCAAAGGCCGCCACGGCGCGCGGCGGCGCGAGCCGGCCGAGAGGTTTGGCGCCAGTAGGTTGCAGCGCCAATCGCCACTGCGCCTTGCGCAACCGGCCCCGGCGCGTGTGATCCCGACGGAACTTAAGCCCGCGCGCCTCACCGAAGGCTGCACGGTGCGCGATTTCGCCGAAAAGCTCGGGGTCCCGCCTAAGGATGTCGTTGCGGAACTGTTTGCGCGTGGCGTGATGGCAACCATCAACCAAACACTCAACCCGAATGTCGCGCGGGAGATCGGCAAGGTCTTCGGTTACGACGTGTCGTTCGGGGCTTTCGAAGAGATGATCGTCGAATCCGAGTTCGAGATCACTCCCGAAGCGATGGAGGATACCGATCCGCGCGCTCCGGTCGTCACAGTGATGGGCCATGTCGACCACGGCAAAACCAGTCTGCTCGACGCGATCCGCGCCACCCGCGTGGCCGAAGGCGAAGCCGGCGGCATCACGCAGCGCATCGGCGCATATTCAGTCGAGGCTCCCAACCCTGACAATCCGTCGGAAAAGCGCCGCGTCGTCTTCCTCGACACGCCTGGCCACGAAGCGTTCACGATGATGCGCGCTCGCGGCGCCAAAGGCGCCGACGTCGTCGTGCTGGTCGTCGCCGCCGATGACGGGGTGATGCCGCAGACAGTCGAGGCCATCGAGCACGCCAGGGCTGCGGACGCGCCGATCGTCGTCGCAATCAACAAGATCGATAAACCAGAAGCCAACCCGGAGCGGGTGAAGAAAGAACTGGCCGAGCACGGACTGCTATGGGATGGCTGGGGCGGTTCGACGACAATGGTCGAGGTCTCGGCGAAGAAGAATCAGAACATTGATGACTTGCTCGAAATGGTCCTGCTGACTGCGGACATTCTCGAGCTGAAGGCGAACCCGAAGCGGATGGCGACGGGCGCGGTGCTCGAGGCGAAGCTCGATCGCGGTCGTGGCGCAGTAGCGACCGTGCTGATCGGGAACGGCACGCTCAGAGTAGGCGACCCTTTCATCGCCGGCGATTACTTCGGCAGGGCGCGGGCGATGATGGACGATTGCGGACGGCGCATCGATGAGGCGGGGCCCGCGACTCCGGTGGAAGTGACCGGCCTTGAAGGCGTGCCGTCGGCAGGTGATCAGTTCCAGGTCGTCTCCGACGTCGTCAAGGCGCAGCGGATTTCCAGCTATCGCCGGTCGAAAGCGCGGGCTTCAGCGATGGTTCAGACTGCGGCGCGCGGACTGGATCAGCTTGCCGAGCGGGTGAGACGCGGGGAAGCGAAAGAATTGCTGGTGATCCTGAAAGCCGACGTGCAAGGTTCGGTCGAAGCGCTGAGGGCCATGCTGGGTAAGCTCTCGACAGACAGAGTCAAAACGCGCGTCATCCGTTCCGGCGTGGGCGCAATCACCGAATCGGACGTGTTGCTGGCCAGCGCGTCAAACGCGACTTCAGATAACGCGGCGACCGTGATCATCGGCTTTAACGTGCGACCTGAAGCTCGCGCCCTTGAAATCGCCAGGCGCGAACGGGTGGACATTCGCCTGCATTCGATCATTTACAAGGTTGAAGAGGAGATTCGCGCCGCAATGCTCGGCTTGCTGGCCCCGATAATCCGTGAGAAGGTCATCGGTAGAGCCGAGGTCCGCGAGGTGATCCGCGCGCCGAAGGTCGGGCTTGTCGCGGGTTGTAAGGTGACAGATGGCTCGATCAAACGCGCTGCCGGGGCGCGGCTGATCCGCGACAAGGTG
This sequence comes from Blastocatellia bacterium, assembly GCA_036274535.1. Lineage (GTDB taxonomy): Bacteria > Acidobacteriota > Blastocatellia > RBC074 > RBC074 > JAJVID01. The sequence continues at coordinate 233 of DASUFM010000083.1, read as the reverse complement.
GTGATCTTTGAATCGGCGATCGCCAGCCTGCGCCGCTTCAAGGACGACGTCAGCGAAGTCCAGCAGGGATACGAATGCGGACTGACGATTGAGCGCTTCAGCGATTGCAAGATTGGAGACGTGATCGAGGCGTTCGTCAATGAAAAGGTCGCGCCCACCGAACTGTAATAAGCCCCCGACTCAGATTAGCGACTTCGATCGCGCGAGAGGCCGTCAGACCGCCGCTGATTTTT
>DASUFM010000082.1:0-6458 GCA_036274535.1 Blastocatellia bacterium | reverse complement strand
CAACAGGGCCGGCCGCGCGAACATGTGGAAAGAGACCGCGACCGAAACCGGATTGCCCGGCAAGCCGAATATGATTTTCTCTCCGAGTTTCGCGAAGACCATGGGCTTGCCCGGATGGATCGCCACTTTCTCTACCAGAATCTCGGCGCCCAGATCATTGAGCGCGGGTTTGACCAGATCGTAATCGCCCATCGAAACGCCTCCCGACAGCATGACCAGGTCGGATTTCGACAGAGCCTCGGAAATGGCCTCGCGCGTCGCGTCCAGATCGTCAGGCGTGATTCCGGCGCTCAACACTTCGGCGCCCGCCGACTCCGCGTAACCCGCGAGCGAATACGTGTTTGAATTACGAATCTGCGACGGGCCCGGCCGCTCTTCGACCTCGACCAGTTCCGTGCCGGTCGAGAGCAGGCTAACGCGCGGCTTTCTGGAGACTTTCAGCCGCCCGGCGCCGAAACTCGCGAGCGTGGCGGCGACCGGCGGAGTGACGCGTTCCCCTGATTTGACCATCACATCGCCTGAGCGAGCCTCGACCCCGCGCGGAGTTATGAACTGCCCCGGTTTCACGGGAGCTTCGATTTCGATCGAGCCGTCGTCCGATACCCGGATGACTTCAATCTTCTCGACGGCGTCTGCGCCAGGGGGCGCCGGCGCGCCAGTCATAATCCGCACGGCTTCGCCAGAGTTGACCCGGCCTTCGAAAACCCGTCCCGCCGCTACCTCGCCGATCCCGCGCAATCTGACGGGATTTTCAGGACTGGCCGTCACGGTGTCCGCCGCCCGCAGCGCGTAACCGTCCATGCGCGCCCGGTCGAACGGCGGGAGGTCCAGATCAGAGACGCAATCGCGGCGCAGGACGCGCCCCAGAGATTGCGCCAATCTTACCTCTTCCTCATCCAATACCGGCGTGCGCCGTAGAATGATGTCCAGCGCGTCTTCGATGCGAAGCATAAACGCAGAAAAGCCGCTCGTGGATGCGAGCGGCTAAACGAGAAAAATAAATGCGGAATGATGGTCGCCAATTTAATGGCGGAGCCGACGGGACTCGAACCCGCGACCTCCGACGTGACAGGCCGGCGTTCTAACCAACTGAACTACGACTCCGCATTGTCAAGTAATCTCAAATCTCAAATTTGAAATCTGAGATTTAGTGGTAGGCACGGTGGGGCTCGAACCCACAACCTCCACCTTGTAAGGGTGGCCGTCTACCATTGACTTTACGTGCCTACACCCTTTCGAACGAGCGGACATACTACAGGCCATTCTTGACAGGTGTCAAGGCGTGATCGCAGGTCCTGCCGCTTTCACTTCGTCAGAGACTCCGGCGGCGAACTGCTCGAAATTTTCGAGGAACAACCTGGCCAGGTGTCTCGCCTTCTCGTCGTAGGCGTTCGCGTTCTTCCAGGTGTTTCGCGGTTTCAAAACATCGTTCGGGACATCCGGGCACATCACGGGAACGTGAATGCCGAATATAGGGTCCGGCTCCGTCGAAACATTGGCCAGCCGCCCGTCGAGCGCCGCGCGGACCATCGCGCGGGTATGCGCGATCTTCATCCGATGCCCTTCGCCATAAGGCCCGCCGGACCAGCCGGTGTTGACCAGCCAGCAATGGGCATGGTGCTTGGCTATGCGCTCGCGCAGCAACTCCGCATAAATTCCCGGGTGATGAACCATAAACGGGGCGCCGAAGCATGTCGAAAAAGTCGCCTGCGGCTCTTTGCTCAGTCCTTTTTCGGTCCCCGCGACCTTGGCCGTGTAACCGGAGATGAAATGATACATGGCCTGTTCGGGCGTCAGCTTTGAAATCGGTGGAAGGACTCCGAAGGCGTCCGCCGTCAACATCACGATGTTTCTGGGATGCCCGCCCATGCCGCTGGGCTCGTGATTCGGTATATACGAGAGCGGATAGGCCGCGCGCGTATTTTCGGTCAGCGACGCCGCGTTCAGGTCCAATCTCCGCGTCACCGGATCCATCACGACATTTTCAAGCACCGTTCCGAACATACGCGTACAGGCGTAAATGTCGGGTTCGGCCTCCGCCGAGAGGTTGATGACCTTGGCGTAACAACCTCCCTCGAAATTGAAGACGCCGCGATCGGACCATCCGTGCTCGTCGTCTCCGATCAGCTTTCTTTCCGGGTCGGCCGAAAGCGTGGTTTTGCCTGTGCCCGACAGTCCGAAGAAGATCGCCGTGTCGCCGGCCTTGCCGATGTTGGCCGAACAGTGCATCGAAAGGACTCCCTTGAGCGGGAGCAGGTAATTCAACAGCGTGAAGATCGATTTCTTCGTCTCGCCCGCGTAGCTCGTGCCGCCGATCAGGATCAGCTTCGCGCCGAAATCCATCAGGATGAATGTTCCCGAATTGGTTCCGTCCGCCTCTCTGTCGGCCAGAAGAGTTGGGACGTTGATGACCGTGAATTCAGGGACGTGGCCGGCGGCCTGCGTGCCCCAGTCGGGACGGACGAACATGTGGCGCGCAAAAAGGCTGTGCCAGGCGTATTCAGTGATGACGCGAATAGGAACGCGATATTCCGGATCGGCGCCGGCGAAGCAATCCTGCACGTATATATCTTTCCCCCGCAGGTGGGCCAGAACCTTGTCTCGCAGCCGGTCGAAATTGGCCTGTTCGAACGGACGGTTTACCTTGCCCCACCAGACGTGTTTTCCCGACGACGCCTCACGCACGATGAACTTATCGTTCGGAGCTCGCCCGGTGTGCTGGCCGGTGCTGATGACCAGAGGCCCCAGATGCGCGATGCGCCCTTCGCCGCGCCTGATGGCATGTTCATATAATTCTCCCGCGCTCAGATTCCAATAAGCGCGGTTGAAGTTTTTGAGGCCCTGATTTTCCAAACCATAAGTGCTGGGATTCCAACCTGATTGCTCTTCCATTCTCGCTCCTTCCAATAGATTTGCCGGTGTGAATACAATTGATGGACTTGGTCAAACAAACCAAACAAGATTTTGTCCCAAATTGACGAAGCGCGGTCTGACGCCGCGCTGCGAGAGTGATTACGGATTTTAATCACGCGATTACAATATCCAATAATGTCTGAAACAATATCTAAAAAGGCGCGGCTTGTCGAGGCGCGCCCGAAGGGGAATTGGAGGGGTCATTGAACCTCTTCGCCTCTTAATCCGAGCCTGATTTCCGGCCCTCCATTCGGATCGCGCCCCGACAATGCGGCGTTCATTTCAGGCGAGACGCGCAGCCATCGCGCGCGCCAGATCACGAAGATCGCGACGATCAGTACGACGGTCGCCGCCACCCCGCCTTCGCTTCCGTAATTTCCGCCGGTAAGCCAGGCCGGCCCGTTGCCCGATCCGGGGTTGGACGGGACGAAGAGGGGATGTCCTATCTGTTGCCCGCTGATCGGAATGCCGAATAATATGCCCATCGTCCAGTTCCACATGAAATGCAGCGCGGTGGGAAACCATAAGCTGCGGGTTTTGAGATACGCGATCGAGAGCCAGATTCCCGCCAGTATGGTGTTAGCGGTAGAGAAGAAAGTCCGGCCGGGGTTATCCAGGTGCGCCCCTCCGAAAAAGACCGAAAACAGCAGAATCGGGACGGCGGCTGGCGCGCCACGCAGAAGCGTTTGAAACGCATATCCTCTGAAAACGAGTTCTTCAAACGCGGCGGCCAGGGTCAATAATAGGATCGTGGCAGCCATTCCCACCGCAACCACCCGAACGCCTGTCCAATCTATGCCCTGCTCTCCGCGCAGGATCGGGTTGAAACTCAATCGCGTCCCGCCGCCGGCGACCTGCAATATGACGACCGAGCCGATCATCAGCGCCCCGACCGCGCAGCCTTTCAAAACGTCGCCGAACCAGCCTCCATGCAAGGCGAACCCGAGGGCCGGGAGTTTCATTCTTTCCAGAAATCTCAGGCAGATCCACGAAACCGCCACCACCCATAGAACCATGACCGCGTATGTCAGAATCATGCCGGGGCCTACATCAATGCCGGGGGGGCCGGGGTGGCTCGCGGGGCTCGCCGCGCCCTGCTCTCCCTGGGGTTTTGGAAGCAGGCCGTAGATCAGGTATGGCGAACTGAGAATGATGAGAAAAATCGCCGCGCGCCAGCCGGAGCGCAACAGCCGGGTTTGAGGATTGAGAATAAGATCAATCGGGTTCATAAGGGTGATATGGGTGAAATGTGTTAGAATCCTGCCTTCGCGAATATAACTCAAAAAGCAGTAGCCCGACCATGAGGAGGGCCTGATTCATCTCCGCAATGTCTGAGCGACAATTACAACCGGGGCGGGAGCATTCCGACTCCAAACGCGGCGCCGGCCGCCGCCTGCGAATAGCGCTGTTGGCGGTCGCGACCATTCTGCTGTTCGCGATGCTGTTCGCGCAAGCGGCGATGAACATAGAGAAATGGGTGCGTCCCGACTCGGTTAACGAGGCGGTGATCCTTTACGCGCTTTCGACGCTCATCTTCCTGGCCTTCGTCGTGTTGCTGATGGTGCTGGTGCGCAACATCATCAAACTGCGGCGGGAGCGCCGGGAGATGAAACTCGGCGCGAAGTTCAAGACGCGCATCGTCACATATTTCATCTCGCTGTCGTTGCTGCCCGTGGTCTTTCTCTTCCTGGCGACTGGCCAACTGATCAATCGCAGCTACGATAAATGGTTTGGAGGGGCCACGAGCTCCATCGTGGAAAATGCGCGAGGAATCCGCGACGCTCACATCCTCAGCGAACAAAAAGGGTTGGAGCGCGCGGCGGTCACTCTGGCGAGGCTCCTCGCGCGCACGCCAGACGACGAGATCCCGCCCACACTCGCCGCCGAGTGCGAAAACCAGGGGCTCTTCATCGCGCAGTTATACGATTCGGACGGCGGGCTCGTCGCCGAGCGGTCGCAGATACGATTCGAAACTTTTTCCGAAGAATTCCAGACCCAGTGGCGCGCGGCGCAGGCCATGGCCGCCCGGGGCGGTAAAGGCGCCGTCCTGACTGATCAGGGGCCTGAGCAGACGATGAGTCTGATCGCGGCGGCGCCGGTCGCGGGCGCCATTCGGAAAGGCGGGGCGGTGGTCATCGCGCAACAGGTTTCGCCGGAGCTTTCCGGGCGTCTCAAGGCAATGAAACTGTTCGAAAGCGATTTCGTTGCGCTCAAGGGATTTCAAAGGCTGATGAAGCGTATCTCTTTTATCGCGCTCGCCTTGATCACGCTGCTGGTGCTCTTCATCGCCTTCTGGCTGGCGCTTTTCGTCGCAAGATCGATCGCCGATCCGGTCCAGCAACTCGCGCAGGCGACCGAACGTATCAAGAGCGGCGATCTGACCTATCGCGCCGGCGTCATCGGAGACGACGAACTGGCCGCGCTCGCGCGCTCTTTCAATGAAATGACCGCCGAACTACTGGAGAACCGCAGCCGGCTTGAACAATCGGCCTCCGAACTGCAGATGATCAACGCCGCGCTCGAGGAACGGCGCCGCTACATCGAGACGGTTATGCAGAGTCTTTCGGCGGGCGTCGTTTCACTCGACGAAAACAGAAACGTAACCATGATCAACGAGGCCGCGCGCCGGCTGCTGCGGGTCGAGCGGGACAGCGCCCCTGGCGTCGCGCTGGAATCGCTGCTGCCCGAAGCTCATCGCGAAGAGCTGCGCAAGATGATCGTGCGCGCCGCGCCGCTGCGCCAGGTCACCCAGGAAGTCCATTTTACCTTCGCCGACAGGACCAAAGTGGACGCGGGCGTAACCGTCACCGCGCTCGACGATCCGCGGGGCCGGTCGCGCGGCGCGGTGATCGTCATCGAGGACCTGACGCAATTGATCGAAGCGCAGCGCCGCGCCGCCTGGAGCGAGGTCGCGCGCCGAATGGCTCACGAGATCAAAAATCCGCTCACGCCGATCCGGCTGTCGGCCGAGCGGATGGCTAAAAAACTGCTCGACTCCCGAGGCGCCGAGAACGCCCAATCAGGCCATTTGAACGAGCGGCAGGCGGAGATTGTGCGCCAATGCACGGCGATGATCGGGGCCGAAGTCGCGACGCTGCAGCGCATGGTCGATGAGTTCTCCAATTTCGCCCGGCTGCCGAAGGCCGCCATGGAAACGGCGTCATTGAACGAAGTGGTCGTCAATTCGCTGAAACTTTACGACGAGCGCCTGAACGGCATCCGGCTTACGGCGGCCCTCGCGCCACAACTCCCCGCCGTGATGATCGATTGCGAGCAGATCAAACGCGCGCTGGTCAACCTCATCGACAATGCGGCGGAAGCCATGTCGGAAACCGCCGGGGAGCGCCGCATCACCGTCATCACGCGCGAAGTCCCCGAACGGGAGAGCCTGGAACTCGTCGTCGCCGACACCGGCCCCGGCATCCCGCCGGAAGACCGCGAACGCATCTTCGATCCGTATTTTTCGACGCGTAAACGCGGCACGGGGTTGGGACTGGCCATCGTCAGCCGTATCGTCGCAGAGCACCAGGGGCGCATCCGCGTAC
>DASUFM010000081.1:0-6042 GCA_036274535.1 Blastocatellia bacterium | reverse complement strand
GGCTCGCGTCTGGTAGTCGTGAGCCGGATCGGGCCTGGCGACAGCCGGCAGGAAAGCAAAGACCGCAGCGATGTGCGGCATTATAAAAACACGCGGTACAAGTTCAACGACAGCGGCTGGTTCGATGATCGGCGCGCGCATCTGTGGGTCGTGGATGTCAAAAGCGGAGCCGCGAAACAGATCACCGAAGGCGCCGACTGGAACGATTCCGACCCGCAATGGTCGCCTGACGGAACCAGGATCGCTTTCGCATCCAACCGCACGGGCCGGGAATACGAAGACAATCGCAACACCGATGTCTGGGTCGTCTCAGCCGAAGGCGGAGCGCTCACGAAAATTTCCGATCACGATGAATCCGACCGCAGCCCCCGCTGGTCGCCTGACGGTAAGACGATCGCTTTCATGGGCGCAGCCAACAGGCGCGACCATCCGAAAATCTGGCTGGCGCCGGCGACCGGCGGCGCGGCTTCCGTACTCGCGGCCAACGGGCTCGACCTGATTCCCACCAGATTGACCTGGTCGGAGGACGGACGCGCCCTGTTCTTTGAGGCCGGCGTGAAAGGCGAATACCACCTCTTCCGCGTCGATCTGGCGTCGAAGGCGATTGCGCAAGTCACGGCCGGCGCGCGCGCCGTTCGGGCGGTGGATTTCAGCGGGCGCGCCATGGTCTATATGGTGAATGATTTTAAGCGTCTCGACGATCTGTACATCTCCGATATCAGCGGCAAAAACGAACGCCAATTGACGCGTCTGAATGAGGCGTTATGGAAACAATTGAAGTTGGCCGACGTGGAACGCTTTACTTACAAAAGCGCCGATGATTGGGATGTGGACGGCTTCATAGTCAAACCCATAGGCTGGCAGGAAGGCAGGAAATATCCGCTGATCCTGAATATTCACGGCGGCCCGGCCGGGATGTACGGCGTGGACTGGTTTCATGAATTCCAGGTCTACGCGGCCAAAGGCTACGGCGTGCTGTACACGAACCCGCGCGGCTCGACGGGCTATGGGCAAAAGTTCGAACGCGGCATCTTCGGCGAATGGGGCGGCAAGGATTATCAGGATGTAATGAACGGCGTGGACGCGGCGCTGAAACGCTACACGTGGATAGACGCCGATAAGTTGGGGGTGACGGGCGGCAGCTATGGCGGGTACCTGACCAACTGGATTGTCGGGCATACGGACCGTTTCAAGGCCGCGGTCACGCTGCGCAGCGTCGTCAACTTCATCTCCGACGAAGGCACGCGCGACGGCGCGTACGGCCATCAGCATGATTTCGGCGGCGATCTGTTCGAGAAGTTCGAGATGTACTGGGATCGCTCGCCGTTGAAGTACGCCAGGAACGTCAAAACGCCGACTTTGATTTTGCATTCCGACAACGATTTTCGCGTGCCGCTTGAACAAGGCGAGCAATGGTTCCGCGCGCTGAAACATTTCGGCGTGACCACCGAGATAGTGATGTTCCCGCGCGAGAATCACAACCTGACTCGCACGGGCGAACCTAAGCACCTGGTCGAAAGCCTCAACTGGCAACTATACTGGTTCGCGCGCTTCATTGACGGCAACGCCGAAGCCGTTCCGCCGGATATGAAATAAACACCGGCCGCAGAGGATGCGTTCTCCCGAGTCCTCTGTGGTTCGATTTTCTGTAGTGGGACAATTTTTCAAATTGTCCCACCCCTTCCCACCATGGAAGGGAATCTCGTGCATTTCGCCGCCTTCAAAGAGCACATCGGCTTCTACCCGCCCGTTCGCGGGGACGCCGCGCTGGTGAATGATCTAGCAAGGTATGCAGGCCCGAAAGGCAACCTCCGGTTTCCTCTCGATGAGCGGATTCCTTATGGCTTGATCACCCGCATCGTCAAGGCCAGAGCGCAAGAGAATCGACAGAGAGCTGAGGAACGCCGGACGAAGTCCAGAAAAGCGCGAGGCGCGTGACGACTCCCTGATATGGATGAGGCTAGATTGAAAATGAAAAAGCAGCTATGTCTCTCAATCCTGGCGTTATCGTTATACGTTTGCCCTGCGTTTGCCCAGGGACAAAGTATCTCTACTCCAAAAGAAAGCCTTTATTCCATGTCGCTATTCGCCACTTTGGAACAAATGGATAAATCCTGGGGCGACCGGCAGGAAAACCCTCGTGACAATTACGGTCGCGCAAATTATAAGAACATGGTCGTGCAACAAGACCTCAACATTACGGATGGCCTGCCTTCACAACATGGAGAATACCGTGTCGAATACCTTGATTCAGAAGCTCTGATTGATAGATATAAGAGGTTAAAAAAGGCGTTCCCGGTTATCGTTGTATACCCTATGAAAAACGAAGGGACAATGCTCAAAATCGGCTTCAATCTGTACTGGGTAAGCTATAAGAATGGGCGATTCCTATATGCGCTATCTGATTGGAGTCATGTTTTCCTCAGATACGACCGCGAAAAAGAAGTATATACCATCGATCAGATTAAGCTCGGAGGTGTTTAAAGGAGTGTGCCAGTGTTATTACCCAAGCTTTTGCGCGAGATGCGCCACTTCTTCGTCGCGGAGCGACGGCTTGATCTTAGCCTTGCGTTTCAACGCACGGTGGCGGCGTGGATCGTCTTCCAGACGGGGAATGGTTTTCGTCACTTGGCCGTGCGTTAAAACGCACGGCTAAAGTCATAAGGTCGCTACGTGACAAGGATAAGCGATCAACTTAATCAGCTTCTACGCCTGAGCCGGCCGGACGATTTCGACTGAGCAATGGGCGCGGGCCGCGACTCCGGACGACACGCTACCGATCAGGAATCTTTCGATCCGTCCCATGCCTCTCGCTCCGACGAAGATGCAATCGGCAAACATATCTTCAGCCTCACTGCACAGCAACGCTTTTGGTTCCCGCTCTTTCATCACGGTCGAGACCTTCAGTCCCGCCGATCCGAGTTTTTCCGCCGCGCCATCCACCATCTTCATCACCCGCTCGTTTTCGCGGGCGACCCATTCTTCCAGGTTAACAGCCGTTCCCGGATCGCTTCCCGCCGGAATTGTCCACGATGAATTGACTATTCGGACTTCGCTGCCGGCCGGCCAGTTTCGCGCGGCGATCTCTTCAACCGCGGCGTTGGCTTCCTCCGAACCGTCGACACCGACGATAATGCGCGCCGGCGTGTCAGGTTCGACTATTCGCCCTCGCGCCACGCGCACTGAACAACGAGCCTCATGGATCACTTTCTGTGAGACGCTGCCGAAAAACATACGGCCCAGCGCCGTGCGGCCGCGCGATCCGACCACGATCAGATCAGGGCCCCATTCATCCGCCACGGCGATGATCTCGCTACCCGGCGATCCGATGGCAGCTTCGGCCAGAATTTCCCAACCGGGAAAGAGCTGATGGATTTGCGAACGCGCCTGCCTGGCCAGCGCCAACGATTCCTTCTCTTCTTCCAAAAGGCTTTTGGCAAAGGTCGTCTCGACGCCGCCGATGCTGGTCGGAGCGGGAATCAACTCTTCAGCGATCGTCAGGACTATGGCCTCAGCGCGCCGCGGCAGCCCCGCCCGCTTCAAATCCTCAATGATCCAATCGGCGCCTTCGGAACCGTCATAGGCGATCAAAATTTTCATTCGGTTTTTATCTTCCATCGTCTTTTCCTCCATTGCGATGAACGTCCCGAAATATTATTAAGCAACCACCGTGCCGCTGATTCTCACGATCATTTCCCGGGAAAAACCTGACCAGACTCCTCTATATAATAGCTCGGATTGTCCACTTCGTAACTCAGGATGGCGTGAACCTTGATCACTATTTCCTGGACGTCCGAAGTATTTTGAATAACGATGAAATAAAGCCCTCTTTCCAGACCATTGCTAAAGTTATAGAAGTTAGCGCCAATAGTGTCAATTACGTCATAGGGCTGGCCTGATTCAAACACCCGATAGTTATACCCATCCAGCAAAGATATCCTCAAAGATCCCTCAACGTAGTCCTTGCATTCGGCCCTAACGTCAATAGTGGCGCGCCGGTACTCTTCCATGAAGAAATCTCCCGAGACAGCCTCGCCGGGCGCAAGGCGCTCTTCGGAGTTGAATGAAATGGGGCGTTTGATGGTAATTTTCGGTTCCGGGGCTTTTTCATAAGGGTGCGGCTCTTTTGGGACGACGACAAAAACGCGGAAAATAAGGCTTTTTTGCAAACTTGCCGTCTCTTCCCAAGTTAATTTCCCCGAGATATGGCTTTTCGAGAGGCATATCCCCCTGTTACCTGTTGTTAGCTGATGCATAACAACGGCGCGCGCTCACTTCACCAGTCTGAGTCGGGAGGCTTTCTCTTTCCTCCCCGGCTCGGGATTCGGCAATGGCGTCTGGCCGTTCTCGTATCGCGATTCGTGGTTGCGTTTGTATTCCTGCTCGATGTGGAAATCCCAGTACTCGTCGAAATCTCCGCTCGCACGCAGGCTCCGCAGCCTCAGGACGGCTTCAGCGCCTTCCAGACTCCAGCGCGCTCCGGTCTTTTCCATTCGATCTTTGACAAGGTATCGGCAGGCGCCCTCGATTACGCCAGTCGCTATCGGATAGCCTTTGGCCAGATAGCGATCGTAATGCAGGAACGCGCGGTATTTGAGCAGATAGTCAGCGCAATCATCTATCGGAGCGCGTTGCTCATCGCTCAATCCTCGCAGCGTCGCGCTGCGTCTGATTCCAGCGGCTACCGATGAACTTCGCCCGCGCAGAATTTCCACCAACCGTTGACTGACCCAGGTCTCGGCGGCGCGATCACCGGCGTCGTGAAAAGCCCAGGCAGCCTTCCATAAATATTCCAGAACATGGATCAGGTCGAGAATGGTCACCAGTTCGACTCTGTAGTCTTTAGCCGCCAGATGCAACATATCCAGTTGCGTTTCATTGCCGTCCACCAGCGCGATCCACTCTTTGTTGTGTTTCGGATCACGCCGCCGCGCTTCTTCAAAAGCTTGATCAATGATCGCCTCCGGCTGGCGTTTGACACTTGCCCAAACGCGTTTATCTTCCGGTCGCGGGCGTTGCGGCAACGTCTCGTGAACCGGACCGAGTTCCCGTACGATCTGTTCCGGCGCGCGAACAAACGGCTCGATCGTGTAAACAGCCGCCACTGTGCTCATCCGCTTGGTATGCGCCTTTTCGCCTCTGCTGCGACGATGTTGAAGGCGTGGCTGACGTTCTTCAGCGGCTTTCCGTGTCGCTTCACGCAGGTCGGACTTACGCATCGGGATGCCTTTCCCGTCCACGGTCACGACCAGAATCGGGCCGGTCTTTTGCGCTTCTCGCGCGGTTTGAGCGCGTTGTCTGGCATAAAACAATTCGAAATCCCTGCTCGCTCGCCGCGCCGTTTCTTCGAGTTGTCGTTTTGGAACCGTCACTCCAGTCCGATCGCGAATGGAACTGGCCACTTCATCGAATGATTCTTTAGCCGAAGTTTCAGCGATCCGGCGCTGCAAAGTATGAGAATAGCTCTCCGGCGGCAGATTCAACTCGGCGTCGAGCGGATGCAAACTTTTGAGGCCTCGCCCGCCGTAACTCTGGCGATCGAGAGTGACTTCTCCGAAGATCGTCGTGATTGAACGGGACCGGAGGCGCTGATGAGTATGCTCTTGCCCTTTCGCATCGACGACCGGTTGATCGACTGAGCCAGGGCCGCGCTCATCGAGATGCGCTTGCAGCATTCGCCGCAGCAACTCACGGCCCTCGCGATCGAGAAATTCTTCCAGTTCGCTGTGATTCATACGTCGAGCCTGCGTCGAGCGCAGATGAGATTTGATAGAATGGAACTGTTCCTGAGCCGATAACCAGGTGTCAGCCTGAACCGGTTCCGGAATCGCAGCGCAAGCTGCCATAGAGCGCGGTCTCCTTGTGGTGATATGGTCGTCAACCTATATCTAACACGGAAACCGCGCTCATTAATCGGCAAATCCGGCAAAATCCCCGATTTTTTGAGGATTCGCCGTCGTTCTAAAAGAGCCACACCCTATTGATTTACCCATCTGGCTTGATAAGGCGCCGCCAATGCATATAAGCCAATACAGCATATGA
>DASUFM010000080.1:0-2660 GCA_036274535.1 Blastocatellia bacterium | reverse complement strand
GCCCGGCCTTTCACATTTAATGCCCCATGGAACGGCGGCAATGGCGCGACGCGGCGCATACGATTCCTGGAGCCGATGAATGGGGCAGTTCTCTCCGGACATCGCCGTGCGCCGCCTTACGGCATGAAAGACGGAGAGCGGGGCGGCCTGGGGCGCAACTGGGTGGAGCGCGCAAGCGGCGAACGGCTGGGGTTGTCCTATGCCGATGAAATTGATATGAAGGCGGGTGGCGTATTTGTAATCGAAACGCCGGACGGCGGCGGATACGGCGTTCCGGATTGAATTCCCCCGCATCAGACACCTGGAAAGCAGAATGACAAAGAGTTTAATCGCATCGCTTGCATCACTATTACTGTGCGCGGCAGGCGCCAATTCAATCGGCGCAGCGCAATCCGCGGATAAATTGGATAAATGGGTCGTGAGTTGGGTCGGATCCGTACAGGGCCCATATCCAATCGGTAATCCGTCCGCGCAGCCGGACTTGAAGCTGGCGTTTCCATCGGCCGAGACAGGCGCCCGCGATCAGTCGTTCCGCCTGATAATAAAACCCGAAATCTGGGGTCCTGAGGCGCGGCTCCGATTCTCAAATGTATTCGGCGCCAGACCGGTAACCTTTGATGACGTCTTCATCGGTCTGAGTCTGGCGAGTTCGGCCATCGTTAATGGCTCCAATCAGCGCGTTACCTTTGAAGGTAAAAATCAAGTGACGATCCCGCCAGGCGCATCTGTATGGAGCGACGCAATCGCGCTCCCCTTCGTAAAAGACGCCGCGCCCGCTGAACTCACGGGACGAAAGCTCGCGGTGAGCTTTCATGTTCCAGGCGAAAGCGGGCCGATGACCTGGCATGCGAAAGCATTGCAGACATCGTATATCACCATGCCGGGCGCGGGATCGCAGGGACGCGATGAAAGTGAGGCGGCCTTTCCACTGAGCTCCACATCGTGGTATTTCCTCGACGCGCTCGAGATGAAAGCGTCGACTGACGCGTACGCGGTCGTGGCGTTCGGCGATTCGATCACGGACGGCACGCTTTCGACATTGAACGGCGATGACCGCTGGCCTGACGTGTTGGCGCGGCGACTGCACGCCGTTTACGGCAATCGCGTGTCCGTCGTCAACGCCGGCATAGGCGGCAACCAGGTGGCCGGTCCCGCCGAATACACATCACAAAAGCCTTTCGCCGGCGGGCCATCGGCCGGGGCGCGACTGGAGCGTGACGTGCTCTCGCTTTCCGGCGTGGCCGCTGTGATCTGGCTGGAAGGCGTCAACGATTTCGGCAAAAGCGTGGGCGCCACGGTCGAAGCCGTCCAGAAGACGATGAAAGAGGCCGTGACCCGTATTCGCGCGCGAAATCTGGGCATGCGCGTGATAGGCGCAACTCTGCCGCCGGCGCTCGGCTCTATTATCCCCAACCATGGATCCCCCGAGCAGGACCGGAAACGGAAACTACTGAACGAATTCATTCGAACGTCAGGCGTCTTTGACGGCGTTGTTGATTTCGATCGCGCAATTTCCGATCCGGCGACTGGCGCAATGAGAACGGAGTTCACGCACAACACGACGGTTGGCGGAGACGGTGACAAACTGCATCCGAATCGGCTGGGATATATCGCTATGGGAATGGCTATCGATCTTGATTTACTGGCGCCCGCGGGCGAGAAATCAAAAAAGCGATAAAACATCCTGCGTCGCGTTCGCAGTAATAGCGGATCTAAGATGAGCGTAAGAGCCTGCCGGGGTCGCCGCCTGACCATCGGGCGGCGCACTTATCCAGGCGGTAGAGCCTTCCAACAAACGAGAGACCTGTGTGAGCCTTCTCTCGAGCATTTCAGGTCAATTCAGATAACAAATCAGGCAAATATGCCATACTCCTCTCTGTCGGCGTTTTAAATTTACGCATCAATAACGGCATCGCGGCGACAAATTGTCACGCTTGCGCGCTGCCGTCCTGTTTGATCAAGTGCCATTCTTTTGTGAAATCAGAAGTTAGCGGAAGGCAGGCGCACGGCGCCCATTTTGCTGTGTAGATGATTAACGTTTATATATTTCATATATTAACTTTGAGCTGTTTACATCGCTGACACCTATAGAAGGCAATATTAAGTTGCTCCCCCCCTCAAAGAGAGGGTAACAGAGGGCGCCAGAGTTATGGAGAGCCTCTGGCGCCCTCGCCAAATCTTAGATGGACAGAAGGAATTACTGATTTCACTGATGTGACGGATTGTTACGCATCTGTGGTATTCGTATGGATTCGTGGGTCCTTCTGGTTCAATAAACGACATAAAATGTGGAGACTTGAATGAAATCTAAAAACTCAGTGAGATCAATTTGTCTTGTTCTGGTTCTGTTATTCATCTTTGGATCATGCGCGAGCGCCAACGCTCAGGGACGTGGACGAGGCGGCGGCGGCGGGCGCCCGTCTGGCAATCCCGGCATGGGTGGTCGTGGAATGGGCGGAGTTGATGGAGGATTGGGAAGAGCCTCGGGCCGGTCGGACGGGCGATCGGATCGGGGGCTGGGCACGGCTTCTGACAAATCCATGGGAAGGTCGGACGCCGGGTTGGATCGCGCCCGAGCCGCGAATGAAAACGCCAGGCAGGCCGACGAGGAATTGCGCAAACATCCGGGGATGGCGAATGGAATGAACCTGAGCGCGAAT
>DASUFM010000079.1:0-3793 GCA_036274535.1 Blastocatellia bacterium | reverse complement strand
GTTGCTGTTGGCCGCCCGAAATCTGCGACGGGAATTTGTCACGCTGGTCCCGCAACCCGATCAGGTCCAGCAACCGGTCAACGACTTCTCCGCGCTTTTTCTTCTCCCACTTACGGATGCGCAGGCCGAAGCCGATGTTTTCGGCCACGGTCATTCGCGGAAAAAGGGCGTAATTCTGAAAGATCACGCCGATGTTGCGGTCGCGCGCGCGCAGGTGTTCGATGCGCTTGCCCCGGAGAGATATCTCGCCGCTGTCCGGCGCCTCCAACCCGGCGATCAGTCGCAGAGTGGTGCTCTTGCCGCTGCCGGAAGGGCCTAACAAAACCAGGCTCTCGCCTTCGCCGATGGAGAAACTCACATCATCCAGGACCTGCTCGGAGTCGAACCATTTGCTCAACCCGCGAACTGCCACAGCCCCTGCAGATGGACGTGTTTTGGTTTTGGGAGCGACCCGGTCTCGAGACGAATGCAAAGAGGCTACCATTTCTCCAGCCATTTCTTACCTCAGGTTTCAGGCGTCAGGTTTCAGGTTTCAGGTTGGAATCTGAGGCGTCATTTTACTGACACCTGACACCCGACACCTGACGCCTCATTTTTCCAGTTTCTTCCTCGTAAACAAGATCAGTGAGAAGATCGCGATCGAGATCGCCGCCAGCACGGCCGCGATCGCGTTCGCGCCCTCGAAATCACCTTCATTGAATCTGGTGTAAATGTAAAGCGGCGCGGTCTGCGTCTTCATCGCCAGGTTGCCGCTGACGATGATCGTCGAGCCGAACTCTCCGATCGAGCGCGCGAAGGTCAACAGCGCGCCGGTCACGATCGCGCCGCGAAGGCTCGGCAGCACAACGAAGCGGAACGCCTGCCATCGCGACGCGCCCATCGTCTCGGCCGCGTCCTCGTAACTCTTGTCCAGGTTGTCCAGGGCGGGTTTGATGACGCCGAACGCCAGCGGAAAAGTGACGAAGATGTTGGCCAGGATGATTGCGGCGGTCGTGAACATAATCTGGTAATCAGTGTGTTCCAGAAATTGTCCCAGCAGACCGTAGCGCCCCCACACTACCAACAGCGCGATGCCCGCGACAGCGGTCGGAATCGCCGTCGGCAGGCTGATGATGATCGTCAGCGCCGTGCCGCCTCTGAATTCGTACTTGCTCATCACCCAGGCCGCGATCAATCCCAACACGACATTGCACAGAGTCGCCACGCTGCTCGTGGTCAAGCTCAGCTTAAGCGAGAAGAGCGCGGCTGGAGACACCAACGCTTCCCAGAAGTGGTCCAGCCCCTTGCCAAAACTGTAAATGAAAATCGAAGCGAGCGGCAAAATCACCAGCGGCGTCATCGCGATCAGGATGAACCCGATGCCGATGGGCCGCGCAATATCCCCCTGAGGGTTCGCATGGTGATCCAGGCGCCGGCTCGGCGACGCCGCTGTTTTTCCATATGCCATATTTCAGGTTTCAGATGTCAGATGTCAGATTCCAGATTTCAGATTTCAGATTTCAGATTTCAGTAAAAGATTGATGTCTCAAATTCCAATCTGACATCCGACATCTGACATCTGACATCTGGAACCTGGTTTCAATTCGCTCCCGCGCCCTGGACAAGAATTTTCTGCTTCCATACGCCCTCGACGATTTCGGGATAAGCCCTCGACCATCCGCCCAGGTCCTTCACGTAAAAAGGCATTTCGACCCTCGGGAATTTTTCGTTTAATTTTTCATCCGTCACCGAGCGGAAATGCGATTTGATCCAGGACTTCTGCGCTTCGGGCTCCCAGAGCGATCGCACGAATAATTCCACCAGCGCGTATTTCGACGGACTCATGGCGTGATCGATGATCACCACCGGGTGTTCGCTGAAGATCGTCGCCTTCGGCGTGACGATCTCGACAGGAAGTTTTTTGTCGAGCAACTGCATGGCGTCCAGTTCGTATGTGATCAGCGCGTCGCCTTCGCCACGTTCGAACTGTGTTCGAGCCTCGCGCGCCGACCCCGGAGTCGCCTTCACGTTTTTCCAGACGTGACGCAACAGGTCGAAAGCCCTGCGCGCGTCGCGGACGCCTGTCTTCTCTTCGGACTTGATCAACTCCGATCCGTAAATCGCCAGCAGCGACCATTGTCCCGCGCCCGATGACGCCGGATCGCAATGTATCAACCCCACGCCCGGCTTCGCCAGATCGCTGAAATCGCGGATGCGTTTCGGATTCCCCGACCGAACGACGATCACCATCGGGGTCTTGTTGACAATTCCCCCGTAAGGCAATTTGCGCCATTCGTTACTGGTCACATCCGGCCTGACCAGGCGGTCCGCGTTTCGTTCGATGGCCAGGATCGCCACGTCGGCCTCGGCGCCGGCCACTATCTGATTAGTCACGATTTCGGAACCCGCATAAGAGCTATCGAACGTCAACTTTTGCCCGGTCTTCTTCTCCCACTCATGCTGATAGTCAGGCAGTATGGAGGTTTCAAGCCCCTCCTTGACCACGCTGAAACCATATATAGTGATCGTAGCTTCTCTGTCAGCGGCCGATTTGCGCCGGCACCCGCTCAGCCCAAAGATCAATAACATGGCCAGAAAGCCTGCGATAATCGGGCGCGCAAGCTTCTGGAAATGATCCTGTGCTTGATACACCATTCACTCAATATTTATATAAATGACCAGTTGCGTGTAGAAGAAAAGTTAGATTACGCCTCCATCGGCGCACAGGGATGCACGGCGCGAACAACAAGGCGTGGTCGGACGGCTGGAGAATTGTTGTTGTATTGATTTACGTACAAGCGACGCGAAATGGCATATGGAGATGTTTTCGCAATCGTATCTGAACCCAGTGCTTTTCATATATTCCAGCCGCGCTTGGTTTAAATGGCTTCGGCTCGCAGTCCAGGCTGCGATCAGCCGTTTAATCCTTCAATTCGATTGTTTATATTGATTTAGTGAAATTACGGGGCGGTTATACACCCCGTTACGAGACAAAGTCAATCTGATGATGCCCCCTTAATTTTCGACCAGATCGGAACAGTCGCCCACCGGATAAGGATATCCGCAGAACGGACAGGGATTCCGGCGCCCGCAAACTTCATCTTTTACACGGACGCCGCATTGCACACAACGCAATTCCTCATCAATCAATTCTTCCAATTCTTCCGCCGAATGGAATCTGGATTCGGCCTGCGAAGAATATGTCGCGACTTCCTCATTCGCTTCCCTGTCCTGCTGGTTCATATGGTCACTATGAACATTTCCAGGAAAATAGACGGGATCAACAGGATTTCTCAGGATTGATCTCCCTATAACATCCTGAGAAATCCTGTTGATCCTGTCTATTTTTCATTATTTCTTCGCATCTTCGCGATGCGACGCCAGACGCCCGATTCTCCGTCCGCCCCCTCCGCCTGGATCATCGCGCGAACCTCATGATAAGCCATAGCATAGAGTTTGCGCGATTCGGACGCCGAAACAGACCGCATCAATTTCCGTTCCAGATCTTCGCGAGAAAGCCTGCTTTTATTATCTATTCGCGGAAGCGTTGCGGTTTCACCGGCGACGTGAACGGCCAGACCTTCGGCCATCCAAAGAGGCGCGCGCCCGCCGCTCAGCGCTTCTATCACCGCATGGGTCATCTCGTGGCGCAAAGTCGTGTTCAGAACCCCGCGACGCCGCAGAAGATCTAGCGGCTGCAATTCGATACGCCGCCCGCGGGTCGCGCCGGAGGCCAATCCAGGCCGCCCTGTCGCCGCGATGAAATCGGCGGTCGTCGCGTGAACCACAACCTCGAAAGGTCCCGGCTCCGAGA
>DASUFM010000078.1:0-5967 GCA_036274535.1 Blastocatellia bacterium | reverse complement strand
TACCGCTCGCGGTACTGACCCGGCGCATCTTTCCGTACATGCAATAGCAATCCGCTCTAATTCCCACTGCCAAATTTCGAACGCCTTAAGGCCAAGACCCGTTGACATCATCAACGGCGCGACGTGGCGCGCGAATTGCACATACACATCGGTTGAATAACCAACAAGCAAATGAATCGTGGCAATACAATAGGGCTCTCGATGAAAGAGCGGCTGGCGCAAGGTAAGTTATTGCGACAACGCGCGGCTCGTTCAGCGCACGGCCTGTGGAAGCCGGCCGAGGATCGCTCCGACCCAGTCGCGATGTTAATCGAATCTAGCCGAGGCCGGCTGAAATCGTTATTGCCGATCCGTTATGCGCGCATGCTAACCTCGCCTTTCGCATTCTTCCGCGGCTCAGCCAGGGCCATGGCCTCCGATCTCGCATCAGTTCCGGTAAGCGGCCTTCGTGTACAGTTGTGCGGCGACTGCCACCTGGGCAACTTCGGAGGTTTCGCCACACCTGAGCGACGGTTGATCTTTGACCTGATGGATTTTGACGAAACGATTCCCGGTCCGTGGGAATGGGACCTTAAGCGTCTTGGAGCCAGTTTCCACCTGGCGGGGCGAGCCAATGGGCTGAGTGAGGCCAACTGTGAGGAGGCTGTGCTGACCGTCGGGCGGGCTTACCGCCGGCGGCTCTTCGAGTTCGCGCAGATGAAAACAATGGATGTGTTTTACGCCAGCATTGACGCCGATGTCTTCATCGCCCAGGCGCGCGGAGCCAGGACGCGCAAGCGCCGCGCGCAGATGGTCGCCAAAGCCCGCAAGCGAACATCGGAGCATTTCTTCGCCAGGAGCGTGCGGCTGGTAGGCGGCCGGCCTCGCATCATCGACGAGCCGCCGTTTCTATTTCATCCGCCGCAAACCGACCGCTTCGAAGCGGATTTCCGCGCGGCATTCGAATCATACAAGAAGTCGCTGCCTGACCACTTGAGCTTCCTCCTGCGACGCTTCGATGTCGTGGACGTAACCATGAAGGTAGCCGGCGTGGGCAGCGTGGGGACACGATGCGGAATCATTCTGCTTATGGCCGGCGCCGAAGACCCACTTATCCTGCAAATCAAGGAGGCCGGCCGCTCCGCGCTGGAGCCATTCGTAGGCAGAAGCCGGTATAAAAATATGGGGCAACGCATCGTGGCGGGCCAGCGGCTGCTCCAATCCGCGAGCGACATCTTCCTTGGCTGGGGAGCCGAGGCGGGCGGACGTCACTATTACATCAGGCAGTTGCGTGATATGAAAAAAGGCCCGGAAATAGAAACGTTCTGGACCCAGCAACTGATTGACGCCGCCGACGTATGTGGCTGGGCGCTGGCGCGGGCTCATGCCCGATCCGGCGACGCCGCCAGTATCAGCGGGTATCTCGGAAAGAGCGATGCATTCGATATTGCTCTCGCCGCCTTCTCTCGCGC
Organism: Blastocatellia bacterium; assembly: GCA_036274535.1. Classification (GTDB taxonomy): domain Bacteria; phylum Acidobacteriota; class Blastocatellia; order RBC074; family RBC074; genus JAJVID01. Next base: position 4,516 of record DASUFM010000078.1, on the reverse strand, counting down.
ATATGCGGATCAATCAGAGCAAGACCACCAGGCGATGCGCGACGCCGTAAAATCCGGCAAGCTGACTGTCGAGGAGACGGCCCAGGCGTAAAGCGAGAAATCACCCCGGCTTTTTACCACTCCTGGTCAGAATACGACGCTGAACAGAGTCTTCAAAACTTCTCTCAGAGGGAGTTCCATCAGAATCAATGGGACCATGGGGATAAGAGCGGCTATGGCGATGACGGCAACTGACCTGAGATCCAAAGGGACGAGTTTCATCCTGCTCACCGCCCCATAGCTGTTGTTCATATCGCAGAGTGACCCGATGTCACGATTGCCGAGTATGGATTCTCCCTCCGCCCAGGCGCTTTTTACCCACTTATCATCGAAAAGGTGAGCCAGACGGCTCGCCAGCGTTCCGTAATCGCGCAGCCCCGACAATCGAAGGCGGTTGAGTTTGCCGCCGAAAACCAGCAATGGCCCGAATGAGAACAAGAGGGCGAATAACAGGTAAACGATGAAAGATTTTTGGAAGTCCCTGACTGAGGCTCCATAGAAAACGATCTGCCTGGCCCATAACGAGGCAACTACCGAGCCGATGGCGAACACAAAGATAGCTATGACATAGGACGAGTCGCCCAGTATATTCAGGCCGCCGGCGCCATCCTGGTGGGTGGGAGCCAGATGGAGTTTGAGGCGCGACAGGCGCCAGAGGTAAATGAACCAGACTAACCAGGTCCAAAGACTTGAGTAAAACAGAAACTGGAACAGTGGCAGGCTGAACGCGGCCTCCCACAAGCCGGCCGCCGACAACGTTCTGCCCCCATCAGTCTCGACGATTCGCCACGTTAATGGGTGGAACTTCATGCTGTAGAAGATAGCAAAGGCCGAGGTAGTGTAAGCCAGTAACAAAAGAAAGAGCGCAACCATGCGAGAATCCCGCAATCGCCGCATGTCGGAAATTATGCCTGCGTAACGTCTTCGATCCTGATCGGTGACAATGCCGGAGGCCACCAGATAATCCGCCGTTATCAAAAACCTTTTATCGGCGGCGGCTTCACCTATGATAAAGAGCGGCACTGCTATGAGAAAGCGCGCGTGACTTGAGAAATCTAACAGCATTGACTGCTCCAGGTCGCCTTTAATCGCGCCCCCCTGGATCCCAGCCAGGATTACGAGCGGCAGCCACGAAACGAGAGCGAATACCACAGCCCGCGTCAAAGTTCTCGGGTGATCAGCATCCATCAACCCGATCTTCTCTTGCAGTAGATTGAAAGGCCCGGCGCTCAAGATTGGCGCGGAGCCCCAGACTTCATTCATCTTGTCTCCCGCGCGATATATCAGTCCCCTTAAAATAGCATTTCGTATTCCACATCCACCCATTCAGCGCGCGCCGTGTATTACAGTCTTCATACATTTGAAAACTGGTATGGAGGAATGACCGTATAACTCCATATCTACTTTCATACGGCTTGCGATTGAGAACTGGCGACAAGTCTCAACAAGGCGCATAATAGGATCAATTGGCGGCCTTGAGATTCAGTGGCCAACGCAGGCCGCCGCCAGGCGGAAGAAATGAGGCCCAAAGGCATGTAAATAAGCTGGGCGTCGCAAAACCATCAGTGCGAGCGTCTACACCGCGTTCGCGTTCTACTCGCACACTATACCGGTTTTCAGATGTATGAAGATGGTTAGCCACAGAGGCACAGAGGCGCAGAGAAAGAAAGAGAGGGAAAGATCTAGAACAAGGCTGCATTGCGGTCCAGCAATTTTTCCCTCTCTGTGTCTCTGTGCCTCTGTGGCTATTCATCCATATGAAAACCGCTGTAAACCGAGAAACGAGAATAAAAATGGAGCGGACAGACAGCAAAAGCATTTACAGTAATGTTTTACTCGATCACTTCCGCAATCCACGGAATTACGGCAGTTTGCATTCTCCGGATGCAGCCTGCGAAGAGTTCAACCCGTTGTGTGGCGACCGGATCAGGATCGAACTCGAAATCAGCGACAATCGCATCGCGGCGGCTCGTTTCGTAGGAGACGGATGCGCCATCAGCATCGCGGCGGCTTCCATGCTGACCGAATTGGTTTTGAACGCGGACGTCGATCAAGGCGAGGTCATATCCGGCGAAGAGCTTATTTTATCGCTCAAGAGCGAGATCAAGCCTTCGAGAATCAAGTGCGCCATGCTTCCGCTTGAAGCTCTTCGCTCTTGTATCAGGCTTTATGCCCTGTCAGGCGCAGGAAAAAGCGCCTGATTACCGCCCACATCGCCTGTAGCGCGAGAGGGGCGACGCTCAATGACTTCGTTTCGGGTTCAGGAGTTTTTTCGCTGGATTTAAGTTCGGCCGTCTTGGCAACGCTTGCGACTTCGAGACGATGCTTAACGCATGCGGAAAACTGCCGGAACAATTGCTTTGAGACTTCCTCAATCATCCCGCGACCGAACTGGACTACCTTGCCGACGAGGTCCACATCCGCGCTGACGATGACCAGAGCGCCGCCGCCGTCGAGCGGAGTGACTTTGCTCAGCATGGTCACCTTTGCGGAACCCGCTCCGCCCGCTTCACGTCCTTCGCCTACCATGCGGACCTGTCGCCCCTGTTCATCCAATTCGATGAATTTCATCAGGCCTTTGAAAGACATGGCCATGGGGCCCAGCTTTACTTTTACGGCGCCCACGAATGTGCGTTCGTCCTGCGACTCCAACAACTCGGCTCCGGGTATACACACTACTACCTTGGCGGGGTCGATTAAGTACTCCCATACACTCTGAACCGGCGCCTGAACCTCGAATTGTTCTTCTATCTTGAAAGGCATCAGCGACTCCTGTTCGCAGTTTTCAGAGGATGATTAGCCACAGAGGGCGCAGAAACACATGTATTTCCTCTGTGCCCTTTGTGACCTATGTGGCTAATTAAGACTGAATCACAACCTCGGCGGGGCTGGTCTGAGAGGCGCGTCCCATGCGTTTGCGCCTTTGACCTTCAGCTTGCGCTTATAGACCTTGTCGCCGCAGGTTGCGAAGATCGTATCGCCGTTTTCGCCGCCGAAAGTCAGATTCGAGATTCTGCCGTTCGGAGTCGGAATAATCGCGTTCACGCGCCCGGCTTGATCGCAAACCTGAACGCCCATCCGCGTGGCGACATAAAGCCGCCCGTCGCGATCAACTCGCATGCCATCGGCCTGGCTGCTGTCGACGGTGTCGGCCACATGTATCCAGTAATATCGCTGCTTATATTGCAGTGAGCCGTCGGGCTGGATTTGATAGCTGTAAACCCAATGCGAACGGTAATCATCCACGTAAAGCAGCGTTTGATCGGGCGATAGCGTAATTCCATTCGCGTAACGCAGTCCCGTGTCCACAACCTTCCTCTCGCCGTTCGGCTTGACCAGCACGACGTTGCTCTGGTCGGCGGCCGGAACATTCGGCTCTGTAACGTAAATGTTCCCGTTGCGCGCAACCACGATGTCGTTGGCATTAATGCCCTCGGCGATGACCGTGGGCGCGCTTCCCGGTTTTTGGGTGTCGTAAGCGACGATCTTTTTATCGCCTGTCACGGCGTATAGCCGGCCATCAGGGCCGAACGCCTGCCCGCTGGCGCGCGCCGTATTCGAGGCAAACTCCGCGGCTTTGCCATCGAGACCGATCTTGTAAATCCTGCTGCTCGGCCCATCTGTGAAGAAGACCTCGCCTTTGGCGTTGACCGCCGGTCCTTCGGTGAAACGATGACCTTCGCTCACCAACTGCCAGCCCTCGCCGGGAATGAGCAGCGCGTCGAGCGTGTTGTTCTTCGACGCGCCGGCTTTCACAGGCTCGGGCCATCCCTTCCACAACCAGCGCATCGCGTCTGGAAAAATCGCCGCGCCATGCCTGCCATTATGCGCGCCTTCGCCCCAGACGTGTTGAACCTCATAGCCCGCGAACACCAGCGAACGCTCCATCGCCTGATTGGCCATCCACCAATCGCCGCCGTAGATATTCAGATCGTTCGCGCCGTCCTGCAAAAAGACGCGAATCGGCTTCGGCTCATATTTGCGAATGAGCGTCGAATAGTTATGACCGCCTCGCAATCCGACGTAGGTTCCGATGGCGCTGAAGACGCGTGTGAACGCATCGGGCCGCTCCCAGGCCGCGGTGAACGCGCAGATCGCGCCGGATGACGATCCGCCGATGGCGCGGTCGTTACCGTTCTTCGATAAACGAATGGGCCGTCCGTCCGAAGTCTTCTTCGTTTCAACATCAGGCAGCAATTCATCGAGCAGGAATCGCGCGTAATTGTCGCCCAGGCCGTCATACTCGAAACTGCGGTTGAAGCGGTCGAGCGCTGATTCGGCGTTCGCCGCCCTCATTCGCCCATGCATGATGAAAACTCCGATGGTCACGGGCATCTCTTTTTTATGGATCAGGTTGTCGAAAACGACGGGAGCGTTCCATTGAACGCCGTCCTGATTGACATAAACGCAGGCGGGCTTGTCCGGCGTGTACTGCGCGGGCACATAGACCCAATATTCGCGCCACGTTCCCGGAAAG
>DASUFM010000077.1:0-9077 GCA_036274535.1 Blastocatellia bacterium | reverse complement strand
GCTCACGCGTGTTCCCCTTTCGACTCAGTCAACAGGTTCTTCCTTAGCTTCATCGAAGTCACTGAAGTCACTGAAGTCACCGAAGTCACCGAAGTCGTAGTGGCAAATCGTGACCTCGCCGCTGCTTCATCAACTTTCGTGCCATCCATATGTCACTGGCCCGTCACTGGCAGAATGGCCGCCTGACAGCGACAGTCGCGTCTGGATCGAGCGCTGTTCAGTCCGAATATCGTTATCCGGCGAGGCTCTGGCTGGGCAACCTCCGTCTATGCGTGTTGATCCCAGGCTCCGACTCGCGACGATTTGTCAAAATCGTATGACAAATCTTTGACAAATCATGGGCGCCATACGGACGGGGGTAGGGCCGGGTATTCCCTATCAATTTCATATTTCATATTCCATATTCGATATTCCATATTCCGAAACCATTTTCGCGCAGTTCCGGTTATGACATTCGTTGGCAGGTTTTAGCCGCATGCCACTAATCCCGTGTTTGCGAATAAATGGAATGTGTGGCGGAACGCGTTGCAGGTAGAGATGGAGTTTCTTCGATTGCGTAAACGCTGCCCTTTTTCAGATCCACAATATCTTCTGGCAAAGCTTCAAGATCGACCGTGACCAGGGCCTGCAATTCTTCTTCATTTGGCGACTTCATAATGCGCAAGCGCGCCGGGCCCCGTTCTGAAAAACAGCCTTTGCGAACAAGCATTCCGAAGACCCGCGCGCCACTCGTCACGTAATTGACAGTCTCCCGGTATGGCGGGATGGCTGATTTAATTCGCCCGGGGTTGATTACTCTGCCATCTGACAAGACCAGCTTACGCCCGTCCATGAAGGCCTTGACCGTTCCTTCGCCGGCGTTATAACCCGCCAGTATCAAATCGAGCCGGGGCCCGAACATCCCCTGTAAGTCCCGCAAATAACGCGCGGCCGCGTCCACAGCCTGCGCCGGATCGAAGGGGTCGCGCAGGCCGTAGCGCCGCGCGGTCGCGGGCATAAACTGCATCATTCCTAGCGCCCCCGAGCTCGAAATCGCCTGCGGCTGAAATCCGGATTCGAGCCAGGCGACCGTCCACAACAGTCGCGGATCGACGCGATGTTTGATTGCCGCCGTGACGATCAGCGGCTCATACAATCGAGCTCGTGTTGAAGCGTCTCCTTCCTGAGCGCGGGCGCGACCGGCGGGAGTCGCGCTCAACAACAGCAGCGCAATCGTGATCGTCAGTCTCTTCATTGCACGCTCCTTCCTCTACGAACAGACAGCACGATTCATACCTCGCAGCGGCGCGAAACCTATACGGCACGGAAGTTGTAATGACTCTCGCCGAACGGGTCCTCCTGGCCGTTCAACAAGTCTACGGATTCCGCGTTGAAGAGATGCGACCTCATGTGTCTCTTCAACGCGGAGTCCGTGGAATTCGCCTCGCGGCTGATCCGAGGCGCGGATTGAAACTTCAACGCAGAAGCGTAGAGACCGCCTCGCGGCCGACGTGAGGCGCGGATTGAAACAAAGGGAGTTGATCGATTATGAATTTGTTAAATGCGTCAGGCCTGCCTCCGGTCATCCGCGAAATGGCTACGGAAGAATTGCTCGAATCCTCGTTTTCAGCTCGCGCGGGGCTGTGGCTGATACAGGCCGCGGCTCTGCTGAGAGCATCGTCCACGATCATCGCCGTGGCGGTGGTATGTCTGCTGTCCGGATCGCCCGCCATGGCGCAAGGAAGCCTTCTCAACAATGACGCGTCACGCCCGGTTGGTCTCGCAAAGCGCGCGGTGGATATCTTCTCCTGGCTGATGATCATCGTCGGCGTCTTCGGCATCGGTCGAGGGATCTGGCGCGGCATCCAGGGCGCTCAGGGATGGGGAGCTTCCGCCGGCTGGGGCACGGCCGCATTGGGCTTCGGTTATGTCGTCTCCTGGATCAACGCTGAAGTCAACGGGAATCAAGTTGCGCTTCCTGAACCATAATAGGTCCTATTCCTGAACATGCGAGTTCGTCCTGTTCGCTCAAGAATCTTTTTGCCGGTCGTGCGACTGGGGCTGGTCAGCGATGACTGGAAGTGGGTTTTCGCAATCGCGTTCCTGGGCTTCTTTCTGCCCTACCTGTTCTGGAGGTTCGTCTCGCCGATGAGCTTCCTGCGAGTGCCGATCCACTTCTGGGTCGGGTTGATTACGACTGCCGCGGGATACAGCTTTTTTTACTGGATCAGAAAAGGCCGCAGGCCGTTCTGGTTTCAACATCGATTGCGGCAGTTAATTGAACAGCCGACGCGCCGGCGCGCGTTGCCGGCCGATTGGAGGGGGCGCGATCTCTATTGGATTAAGTGGGGATAGAATTATGGAAGCTGTCACTTTGATCGGCGCCGTCGCGGCGGCGGCGGGGGCGGGCGTGGGGTTGGGCGCGGCATTGCGTCTGCTGCCCGTCACCTTCACAGCGCACAAAGATCTCGGCGACTATGCGCAATCAGATGAGGCGCGGCGCGAGAAGCGCCTCGCCGTCGCCGAGAAAAATCGCAGGCTGGTCTCCCACCCGGACGGGAGTGAGCGGCAAAGCTCGATTATAGGACTCGGCGGAGGACTCGACGGCGCAACCATCAGGCACAAGGACGGCTCTTTCTCCAGGTTCTACGAGTTTGCGCTCGAGGAGACGATGCTGGGCCCCGACAGCGCGGCCGATATCTGCTGCGATGATATTGCCCGCCTTCTCTGCCTGCCGCTGCCGAAAGACACGCTCTTTCAGTTTCGCTACGCGGTGAGCCCGGATCCGGGCCTGGCGATAGGCGACCATCTGCGCGCCAGGTCCTATGACAGCGCGCATTACCCATCGGCCAGACTGCATGACTCGCGGCTGGATTTTTATCGCCGGCTCGCAGCCGGCGGCATGTACCGGCGTGAACGCGCACTGCTGGCCGTGCGCGCGCCGTCGCCGTTGAAGTCGGATCAGTACACGACCTTCTGGAACACGTTCGCGCCTGAGCTGGCGCGTGAGATAGGCAAGCGCGGCGTCGGCGACCTGACCGTCGCGCTAAGATCGGCCTATCGCCGCTCGAAGCGCGACGCCACGCTACGCCGGCTGGAGGAAGAGGAGCGCGAAGCTCGCGCCAGGGCAGAGAAATATTTCCGCCTGATAGAGTTGCACGCGGGCTCCCGCTTGCGATCGATGGAGCGGAGGGAAACCTGGGAAGCGCTTTTCCATAGCCATTGCCTGGACCGCGACCAGGCGCCCGCCCTGCCGCGCGAGCCGGGGCTGGACATTTCGCGCTATCTGACGGCCGAAGAGATCAAAGACCGCTCCTGGTATGTCATGCACGGGCGGACCCCGGTGACGATGGTCTCGCTCTTCGCGCCACCCAACCCCGGCATATATGCGGATACATTACGGGCGGCGCTGGCGAATCCTGACCTGGCATTCCGGCACACGCTGGTGTGTGAATACGTCGCGCTGGATAAGTTCGAAGCCAAGCAGGCCCTCGGCAAACGAATCAAGCAGGTCCAGGTCGCAAAAGACGGATTCAAGCTCTCCCGCCGCGACCGTACCGATCACGACGCCGAAAAGGCGCTCGCCGATCTGGACCGCGTGTTGTATGACATCTCCGGCGCCACCGAAACTCTGGTGAACTGCCGGTTTTACGCCCTGGTCTACGGCGAGAAGTCACGCAGCCATTCGGAGCTGGCGGCCTCGCTCGAACGGCTTGAAGACCGTTGCGAGAAATTGATCCGCGCGTTGCAGGCGATGGACGGCGCCGAAGCCGCCAGAGAAGAAGCCGCCGCATTGCGCTCGCTCTACGAGCGCGCCCTGGTCGGGGAGGCCGATCCCTCGCCTACAGGCCGGGAAATCCTGGAGGTCGCATCCTCGCTCGCCGCCCTGGCGCCTCGCGAACGCGCCTTCAAAGGTTCGCCCAGGCCGCACACGATCCTTTCGACGGCCAGCGGCCGGCTGGTCGGACTTGACCTGTTCGACAAAAGTTTGTTGCGCGCCCCTACAGTGCTCGCGCTTGGGGCGCCCGGCTCTGGCAAGACAACGCTCGTGGCGCTGCTGATAAACGACGCCCTGGCCTCCGTCGCCGATCTGCGAGTGAGCGCGCTCGATAACGGCGGGTCGCTGGCGCCCTGGGCCGAGGTCATAGGAGCCCGTTATCTGCGTTTATCTTCCGATGACGACCGCACATTCAACATCTACGATTATCCGGGGCTGCTGGAAGGCGAAAAGCCCGATGAGTCCGATATCGCGCTCGTGGTCATGGATGCGATGCTGCTCTCCGGCTATTCGCTGGACGACCGGGACACGGCCGACCTCATAGCCCACTCCGCTCGGACTCTGCTCGAACGCAGAGCCGACCGCAACGCCGTCGATGAAGAAAAGGACGAGCCGACATTGAAAGACCTGGTTTTTCAACTCGAAAACTATCCGGACAAGCATGAGGAGTTGAAAGCGCATGCGGCTCGTATCGCCACCCGCCTCAAAAAATACGTCGGGAATAAATGGCTCGACGCGCCGACTCATCCGGATTTCAAGCAGGACACGCGATGCGATGTCTATGAACTCGCCTCGCTCGACGGATTCTCCCCTGATGTCAGGCGGGCCCTGGCCAACAGAATGGCCGCGCGAGTGTTGAGAGCAAACTGCCTGCGCCGCGCCGACGGGACGAAAGTCCCCTCGATTCAGGCTTTCGTTGAGGTCTGGAAAATAGTCACCGACTATCCTGACCTCCTCAAGGTCATACGCCAGGGCGGCCGCACCGGACGCCGCGACAATGTCGTGACGCTGCTCGACACCCACACTTACGACGAATTGAAGGAAATCCATGACATAGCCGCGACCGCCGGGCTGAAATTCATCGGGCCGCAGAATAAGAACTTCGACTCGCTGATTCGTGACGCGCAACTCAACAACCGGGCCGTCGCCGCCGTCAACTCGATCCGTAACATCGACGGCGTCTGCACACAATGGGTAATGGTCGCCGGCTCCGGACAAGCCCAACAGGTGGAGATGGTTCAGGCCGATCTGAGTCCTGCCGAATTCTGGACCTGGGCTAACAACCCGCACGAGTTCAACGCCCGCCAGCGCGTCCTTTCGTTGAGGCCCGGTTGGACAATGACCGACGCTGTGGCCTGGCTGGCGCAGGTCTATCCGCGCGGGCTGGCCGCCGAAGGGCTCGTGGGGATCGATGAAAGCCTGCTCTCGTAACGGGTTCAATATGTCGCGCTACGACGCCAGGAAATAATGAAATCAACCACGAAGAAACGAAGAACACGAAGATTTCTTCTTTTCTTCCTAGGTGTTCTTCGTTTCTTCGTGGTTGATTTCTAAGGAGGATTTCTTATGCCATTGATTCGAGTGTTCATTGCATTGTTCATTATGGACCTTTTTCTGACAGCCCCTTCATTCGCCCAATACAACAAGAGAGAGAAGGACGCCGGCGGTGGGCCGCAGGAAAAAGAGTCGTCCCAGGTAGAAGTCGAAACCGACAGGTTCTCAGGCAAAACGACCGTAAAACTTAAACCTCAGGTCCTGTTCGATACGCCGGAACATAAGCTGACAATGGTTATTCAGAATCATGATGAGTTCATCGGGATACGCTTCGATTCTAAATCGAAAGATTACCTCATTTTCGGTGATCGCGAATTGTGGTTCATCATCGACGGAAAAAGCATGCGTATCGACACGGCGTCGGAAGCGCCAGTCCCATTCGCCGCGGAAAACAAAGATGAACAAGGACGCAGGCCATGGACGACATTGATCTCGTCCATGAGCCTCGCGCAGGCGGAAGCGATTGTTTCCGGAAGCGAAATCGAGATGCGTTTGGGGACGGTCGAACTGACCTGGAGTCAGCATGTGCTGGAGAATGTGCGTGAGTATGTTCGAACGCTCGCGAGTCACGCGCCTTCTCGACAAAAAAGGAGAGGGAGAAAAGCATGGTAAAGGGAAAACCTCTGCTGCTGCGGGAAATATTGTGCGGATTGCTGTTCGGGCTGTTGATCATGCCGCCGCCGGCTCGGGCGCAGTTGTTCGGCGGCATAGTCTTCGATCCGAAAAACTATTCGCTGCAGATCGCGAAAAAGATCGATGAGGCTAACCAATTTCTGCAGACCCTGGTGTATTACCAGCAACTCTACACGAACGCCGTCAATCAACTGACCACCTTGCGCGGGGTGTTGCAAACTGTTGAGAGAGAATTGGGCAAAAATCTGGAAATCGCGCGCCTCACCAACGACATCGCCGGGATCATTCGAGGTTCTTATCAGCTACGGCGTCAGGTGGAGAACATGGTTCGTTACCAGATCGCATCCCTGCAGCGAATCGATGATCGGTTGAAGAATGGGATACTTGATCCCGAGCGCGACCTTCAGGACTTCGAAGAGTATCTGGTCTATTCAATGGGCAGAAATTCCAGGCAAACCATCCAACTCGCTGTCCGCGCGGCCCGGGCGGACGCGCAGCTATCCAAGTGGATGACTGAAAAAACGTATCTCGAAATCGCTCTGGCCGAAGAAAGTAAAAAATTAAAGGCTTACCAGGAAAGGCTCGAGGTCGAGAAAAACAACCCCGACCCGAATGTCATACAGGCCCTGAATGAGTCCATCCAGAAAACCGAGGCGCGAATCGATATGTTGAAAAAAAACCTCGCCGAGTTGGAGGAGAAGATCCAACAACGAATAAACGCTCTCGGCCTGAAGTTATCAGAGATGGAGAATTTTGGATACACGATAGAATCGACGAAAGCAGCCTGGCGCGAGTTGAAGAACACCAAAGCCGAGATCGCTTCGACCTTCGACGCTACAATCCTTGAGATGAAGACCAGTCCGTAGAGTTCGCCCCAGGCTGACAGGGCGCGCTCCCGTGATTCCTATAGCATTAGCCGCCGTTTCCAGACACGATTGCAGGATCGTGGAAGAAGGAACCACGCATTCAACGGATGCGACGGATTGAATCGGATAATCCGCATTGACCCATCGCATCCGTCAAATTCGTGGTTCCTTAGAAGCAGAATGGAGAGCATGTTTATGAATAGTCAGATTTCACCCCGCCTTCGTTCAGTTCGTCTGCCGTCCATGGTCTTCACGATGGCGATGATCTTCTGTTGCGTTTCCCCAACTTCGTCAGCGGAAGTTCCCGCGCCGTCACAACCGGCGCCTTCGCCACATACATCCATTCAACACACTCCGTCCCTGCGGTTCGACGGTAGCGGTTCATTCAGCGCCCAGGTCGCCAGGTTCGGCCTCAAGGCGCGCGAATTGATTAAGGGACTGCAGACCGAGATGATGAGTTTGATGGGGTGGGTGGAATATCTCGCTCTGATTCTGATGATGGTCGTGATCATCGGGAGCGGACTGCGCGAATGGCACGAGAACAACTGGGAGGGCCGAAACCTCTTCTGGTGGTTCGGCCGTCTGGCGGTCTGCCTGCTCCTGTTCGGCGCCAGCCTGGGGATAATTGACGAGTTGTACCTTGCCGGCAAGGAAATCGCCGAAGGCGGAAATCATGATTCGATGCTGTTTAAGTTCTATGCGGACCGTGAAACTTTGTTCAACGCCGGTTATGAAAAGGTCGTGGACGGCAGTTTCAAGGTGACTGTGAGTGGGCAGGAATTCAAGGTCGAGCCCATTGATGGCGCGGAAGCTTTCCTGGGCGTCACTCACGACCAGGAAGGCGCCATACGGGATATCACATCCAGACTGGATGATTCGTCCTTCACTCTCCCGCGCCTGTTCGCGATTCTCAGTATTGCCAGAGGAGTGATGGAGTTGGGCGATGTCTGGCTGGTGGTCCTCGCCGGATTGCTTATGATGACATTCAAGGTGACCGCTCCGTTTATGGTTGTTCTGGGTATCGACCGTAAGCTCTCGCAACGAACAGTCAACGCCTATCTCTGGGGATTGATCGTCCTCACATTGATTTGGCCTTCGGTGAGTTATTTCATACGCGGGCTGGCCTACATGGCGGGCGACCTGGCTATGTCTATGGGAGACCAGGGCCAGGTCTATGATTACGACGACGCGGCGCAAAAGACGCTGCGTTTTCCAGATACGCAGCCGGTTTATACAATCGGCTTCGGAGCGCTCATGATGCTCGGATCAGGATTGGCTCTCTGGGTATCACCCTTCCTGGCCTACTCGTTCTCCATGGGACGAGTTTTTGAGAGCGTCAGTCAAACCGCCAGCCAATACGCGGCGTCTTTCGCCGGCGCCGCAATGGAGTGGGTCAGCGCCAATGTCGCCGCGAAGATTTCCCGCCAGGCCGAGCGCATTCAGATACAGGGAGGAAATGAAGCTGAGCAGGAGCGGGCGCGGGGAGAGAAGCGGGCGGCGGACCTTGGAGCGCAAGCGCGACTGGCGCAGGCCGTACAAGGAGCCAGGGCGCAACAAATCACCTCGCTCAGCCAGGTCCATGCAAGTCTTGCCAACCAGGTGGGAATGGCCAACGCCGGACGCGATTTCCAGAATATGTCGCTTTACAGACAATCTCTGCTTAACTATCGCAACATGATGACCGCCAGGGAAAAAGAGATTGCGGACAATAGCGTCGCCAAAAATCAGCAAGTCGATGAGCTAAAGGCCGGCTGGCGCAGCAACGGAATAGAAATCAGCGGCAGATCGCTCAGCGGAGCCGCGCCGCCGCTTTGGGCGCCTTCCAACAAAAGCGCCGGGGCTAACACCATTGGCGGAGCGATCAAAGGCGGCGTCTCTCGCATTGACCCCATCGGCGCCGCTGGATTCACCGCGGGTTCGGCGTTGCAACATTATGGAAATTACCTCGGGTGGCAGTTACGGGAAGAGGCGGTCAATCATGGCGCGCAGGGCCGGGAGAATAACATCAGCAATTATTACAGTGATATGAACAAGAACCTGCGCGCTTACGCTAACGAAATGAATGGGGCTAACGCCGATTTCGCAAAAGCCCAGACCGCAGTAGCTAACGCTTCGACAGCCCGGGCCTCCAGGGGCATCAATGAGGGCTATGCGTTACAGCTCAATACGGCGCATCGCGTTTATGATCTCGAAACCGAGGCGAATCAGACCCGCCTCGACGCCCAGATCAATGCGGCCGGCGTCAATCTTCGTTCGGGGCTTCAAGC
>DASUFM010000076.1:0-3571 GCA_036274535.1 Blastocatellia bacterium | reverse complement strand
CCGCATCTACGCAAACGCTTCCGAACGGCCCGAGACGCTGTCGTTGATGATCCTGGGCGCGATCGGCAGCAACTACCGCAAAATGCTGGCGGCCAAAGATTTGATGCGGCGGAACGCGCCTAACGCCGAGGTCGCCAAGGCCGTGGGGATGTCCCCTTTCTTTGTCACGAAGTTCAACGAGCGTGTCCGGAAAATCGACGCCGCGAGAATATTGCGCGGGATCGCCCGCATCGCCCAGACCGACGTCGCCCTTAAAACCTCGCTGGCTACGCCGCGGTCGCAGATTGAAATTTTGATTTGCGAACTTTGTCCATAATAGAAATAGGGCCTGTGGGCCCTATTTCTCATAGCGGTTGTCTTCCCGCGAATCCCGCGTCCAGGTCGTGCCACCATTCGATGTTATTCTCTCCGCGCCGCCAGCACAAATAGACTACCTTTCCATCCCGCCGGCTCGGGAAGTCCACCAATCCCTGATCGAAATCTTTGATTTCGACGCCGAGGCCAAGAATCTCCTGCGTCGCGGATCTAAAGGTCGCGAGCGCGTCCGAATATTGATAGCCGCCCGCGATGCCGCCGCCGCCCTGGCTCTCGCTCGCGCGTTTGGCTTCGGGGGCCAGCCGGCGAAGCGTCGCGAGCGCTCGGTCTATCCTTGCGAACAGCCGTCTGACTTCAGGCAGCAATGCGTTCGCTTCTTCAAGGGTAAAAAGTTTCATCGCGTTTTGATAATTGGAAAGTTGTTCGCCCGGAAAACAGGATCTGACAGACAATTAAATCAAGAGGCGTATCGAAAAGCAAACAGCGTGGGCCGGGTCGAATGGCTATTTTCTTGCCTGCGCGATTTACAAAGGGTACCATATCCGCGCCCACTTGGTCGCGCTGAGCATTGTCAATGGAGGTATCAAGATGTTGAAGAGGTATTACCTGTGTGTATTTCTATTTGCCCTGATCAGCCTTGCAATAAGCCCTGCCTGCTTTGCACAGGAGCGGAACGGCGGATCGATCATTCCCGAAGGAACTGAAATTCAACTGGCGTTGCTGGACCCGGTCAGTTCGAAACTGAGCGAAGCAGGCGACGAAATCAGGGCGGTCGTGCGGCGCGACGTGTTCGTCGACGGCCGCAGGCTTTTGAGAGAAGGCACGGAAGTGGTCGGGCGAGTCACGCTGGCCCAACCTGCGAGGCGGCCTCTCAAAGGCGGACAACTTCACATTACATTTGACCGCATTCGCACGGAAGGGTCGGAACAGAAGATCTCAACGAGCATAAAGTCGGCCTCCGATTTCACGCGCGACGAAAAAATAAAGTCCGACGGCGAAGGAACGTTGAAGGAGGGCGTGAGCGGCGGCCAGGTTGTGGATAACGTCCTCAAGGCCTCCGCCATCGGTTCGCTCGGCGTTACAGTCGCCATACTTAGCGGACTGGCGAGGTCCAACGGCGGGCCCGGCGCATTCAGTGGCGCGGCCATCGGCGGATTGGCCGGGTTGGGCGCAAGCGTGGTCGCGGGGGTCCTCCTGACCAAGGGCAAGGAGATAAGACTGGATCAAAGCGCGATCATCAGATTGAAACTGGTCAGGCCTATCTCGATAGAATAGGCGGCCTGCGAAATATTTCATGTCTCATATTTCATATGAAATATGAGACATGAAATATGGTTTGCCCCATGAGATACGTCAGCAACCCTCCCAATCCATGGCTCAGCGCCCGGCACGAATGGATCGGGGAACCTCCCGAAGCCAGGCTGGAAGTCTTTGAAGAGACGGCGACGCGTTCGATCATCAACAGCAACAACAGTCCCGACATCCCCTTCGATTATTCCGTCAACTGCTACCGCGGCTGCCCGCACGCCTGCGCATACTGTTTCTCGCGGCCCACGCACGAGTACCTGGGTTTCGGCGCTGGGACCGATTTCGAGCGGAAGATTGTCGCCAAGGTCCGCGCGCCGGAGTTGCTGCGCGCGGAGTTTATGAAGAAGAGCTGGAAGGGCGATGTGCTGGTCTTTTCCTTCACTTCCGACCCGTATATTCCGCTGGAAGTCAATTACCAGCTCACGCGCAAATGCCTGGAGGTCTGCCTGGAATTCCGTAACCCAGTCAGCCTGATCACCAAATCGGCTCTCATCCGCCGCGACCTGGAATTGATCGGGCGGCTCTCCGTAGAGGCCGGCGCGATAGTTCATTTCACCATTCCCTTTCTGGACCACGACGTGAACCGCGCGTTGGAACCATTCGCCCCGTTCCCGGAACACCGCTTCGCCGCGATGAAGGCCTTTGCCGACGCCGGCGTCGACGTCGGACTGGGCATCGCTCCGATCGTTCCGGGATTGAACGAACACGAAATACCTGAACTCCTGGAACGAGCTCGCGACGCCGGCGCCAAATCGGCGTTCTTCAACCTGCTGCGTTTGCCGGGCAACGTCGAGCCTTACTTCCTCGAACGAGTGCGGGACAAGCTGCCGCTGCGCGCGAAAAAAATCCTCAACCGCATCCGCGAAGTGAAGGGCGGCGTTTTGAACAAAAGCGCCTTTCATGACCGCATGCGAGGCGAAGGGCCTTTCTGGGAGATGGTCAAGAAGACATTCGAAATTCAAACCCGCCGGCTGGGGCTGAATCAGGCCAGGTACGAAATGAAAGATCGACGAAAGACTTTCCGCCGCCCGTCAGCGCAGGGAGAATTGTTCGATCTATGATTCAGTTTCTTAATTGGAAGATTTCCGGGCAATTTCAAATGTCAAATCTCATATGGAAAATGGTAAATTGAACTCTTCATTCATGTCGTAATCCGGCAGCTGTTATATACTCTGGTCGAAAAATTTTCTCCCGCATATCACTCCCTTACATCGACTTTGTCCATTGTGAGATCGGCGCCGGAGCGCCGATCTCACAATGGACAAAGTCTCGTTTAACCGTTAATTGCGTGGCGAACTACTTATCCGCATAGGCCGCAGGCGGTTAGTCTCAGGTTAAGTGAGCGGTTAATCGCGGCTTAACCGGCGATATTCGACGCTTGATATTTTTCAATATCATCATCGGATTACGACATTGAAAAATGGCGCTGACTTTGTTCTTTTTGTGGCGCCGCCCGCCAGCGCCAGCGCCACAAAAAGAACAAAGTCGAGCTTACAATTCGGAGAATGGACGCATGCGTTATCACGCTTTGGCTTGTGATTACGACGGCACGCTGGCTCATAACGGGCGTGTAAATGACGAGACCGTGGAGGCGCTTGAAGAGCTGCGGGGTTCGGGCCGCCGGCTGATCATGGTGACGGGCAGGGAACTCGACGATCTGCAAAAAAACTTCTCGCGACTGGATTTGTTCGATCGGGTGGTGGCTGAAAACGGCGCTCTGCTCTATTGTCCGAAAGAACGCAAGGAGAAGCCGCTCGCCGAGCCGCCGCCAAAGGAATTCGTGGGGCTGCTGACGCGTCGCGGCGTGGGGCCGATCTCGGTCGGGCGCTCCATAGTGGCCACGTGGGAGCCGCACGAGACGACGGTGCTGAAAACCATACGCGATCTTGGGCTGGAGATGCAGGTGATCTTCAACAAGGGCGCGGTGATGATTTTGCCTTCGGGCGTG
>DASUFM010000075.1:0-7037 GCA_036274535.1 Blastocatellia bacterium | reverse complement strand
GAATGAGCTGTTTTCGTCGCCGGATACACTCAGGTCGTCGAATTCGACTTTCTTGATTGTGTAGTCCGTCCTTCTGACATCGGCTATTGCCTGCGCCTTATTCATAATCTCGCCGTCCGGTTCGGTTTCCTGATAATTCTCGTCGAGAACGCGTTCGAAGAAATCGGTATCCCGGCGGATACTGGCGTCGACGGCCGCGCGCAGCAGGCCGAACACTGAATTCTGGTCATGCCACCGCAACGGCGCAAGCGGCTTGCCGGCTTCGACATTCAGGTAGCCCGGCGCCGGAGGCGGGGGAGGCGGGGGAGGCGGGGCCGGCGGTTCCTGTGATAACTCGTTCAGTTGACCTTGAAGAGCGGAGACATCAAAGGCTTTGACCTCCGCGCTATCGCTGGACTCCTTTAACCATTTGACTCTGGACAGAGCCTGGCGACGGCGCTCGAGAGATGGGTCCTGGAGGGCGATCTCAGTCAGTGATCCAATCTTGCCGTTTCTGCTGAGAGCGTCAATCACCATCGCCTTCACTTCCTGGTCATCGCTCTTCTCGTAAAGTAAGGGCATCATTTTGGCGCCGCCGAAGCCTTCAATCTCTGTTATTTGAATGGCTGCGAGCCGCCGCAATTCCGCGTCGGGATTTCCCAATGCCATATCAAGCAAAGAATCATAGGCTTTCTTATCTCTCAGAGACATTACAATCTGTAATTTCTCCGAAGTGTCGCCGGGCTGCGCCTGCGCCAATCCGGGCCTGGTCAGGCGGCCGGGAATGAGCGTCCACGCAATTAAGGCGATCAATGCCGCGGCCGGGATCATATATTTCCATTGCCGCGCAATTACACGAACGCGATCCTTGTTCAAAATCATCTCGATCCTCCTTTCGAGAATGTGTCTGGCTGAAAAGAGCGCAAGCTGGTGTGCGCCGCGTGGCGCCCCAATACCGCGCTCGGCTGCTTTGATAATGCTCTCGGCGTAGCTCTCGGCCTCGGCGCCCGATCCGATCACGTGATCGTCGCAGGCCATCTCTCTCTCCATCGCCAATTGCCGGCAGGCGTAACGCGCCGGCGGATGGAAAAAGAAGACGGCGCCGAGGACGGTTTGAAACAGATTGACGTAATGATCCCGCCGTTCCACATGCGCCAGTTCGTGTCGCAACATCGCGCTTCGCTCCATCGGAGACGTCCAGCTTGTGATGTCGGCGGGGAAGACGATCATCGGCCGCAACACCCCGATCAGAATCGGCGACCGAATTTCATCCGAAACGGCAAGTCCCGCTTTCCCGCTTCTCAGAGCCTCGCAGTCGCATTCATCGCAATCGAGATCGGCCAGTGAAGCGAGTCGCGCTCCGGCCCTCAGGCGACGCAGCCTGAGGCTGTTGATCGCGGCTTTCATGGCAAAGGCGCATACGCCCCAAAGCCACACCGCGAATGACAGGCTCAAAATAATCGGCTTTGTGATCGAAGGTTTGACGCTCGCGGCCGGAGACGAGGTTTGAACGACCGGCGCCGCGTCGTTTGTGACGACCATCCGTGGGAGTTCGACCGCATAAGTCAGCGCTCTATTGTTCGGTTGCGGCAGGGGAAGGCTCTGAGCAACCCTGCTCAGGGCCGGCATCGCGGCGACGGCGATCAACGCCAGGAGCCAGACCTGATGCCTCAGAGACGGCGATTTGACACGGAAGATTTTCAACCCCGCCCAGACGCAGGCGAGCAAAACGGCGGCCTGCCAACTCCACACGAGCAGCCACGCCGCGCCTTTGGCCGAAGCCGCGACGAACGGATTAGTCAGAGCGTTCATTTCAGTCCTCCTTTTCGGGCTTTTTGGGCTGTTTCCCCGCTTTACCCGCCCGCGAGCGCGCGGCTATTTGCTCGCGGACCTCTTTTAAATCCTCTTCGGTCAGATCGCCGGTTTCCACCAGGTGCAGGATCATCGCCGCCGCCGAACCGCCGAAGAGCTGTTCGATCAAATGGCTGATCACGCGGCGTTGCGCTTTCTCCGGTTTGGCTTTGGCGCGGTAAATATGAGCTTTGCCTTCGGCCCGATGCGTCAGATGGCCCTTGCGTTCCAGCACGCGGATGATGGTCAGCACGCTGTTGTAATGGCGCTCGCCGGGCAATGCTTCCTGAATCTCCCTGGCGGTCGCCTCGCCGCGCTCCCAGATCACGCGCATGATCTCAAGTTCTTTGTCGGTGAATGTCTTTGAAGCTTCTCTCGGCATTTCTTTCCTCCGATGATCAACGTATAAATACGTTGGCGCGGACAGTAACGTATAAATACGTTGGTGTCAACGGAAATTTTTCGGCCGCGCTATAAAATCCGGGCGTGAATTTGCAAGGATTGTTTTCAGGTGAACTTCAAGTTGGGCGACTGACCGATCTCCGGCGGGATGAGCTCCATCCGGTTGTATGAACGGTCATGAAAGTGGTGGAGCGCCGAACCACGGCGCTCCAAAGCTTGTTGAATGCGGCGGCCGATGCGAATATATCGCGGCTGTCGAAAGCATATGAGGATTGCGTATTATGAAGATTAAGAAGAGAAAAATTGTGATCGGCGGCGCCTCCCTGTTATTTTTGCTGATGGCGCTGGCTTTCCCGTTCGGCCCGCTGTTGCCGTGGTCGCCGTTCAAGCCCGGTTATCATACGGTCAGCTACGCCAGCGCGGACGTTTATATTGGCGGCGTGGACGATCAGATAGGCGCCTATGGAGATGTTGACCGTATGATGCGCGAGGCCGAAGCTTTTCATCAGATGAAATATCTGCGACGGGTCAGGATTATCGCCTGCAAGAGCTGGGGCGATTGCGAGCGCGCAATGCCATGGTTGCGGGTCAAAGCCCTCGGCGGGGTGACGCTGGCGACCGGCGACGTCATTTATATCACGCCGAAATTGAAGGAAAAGAATTTCAGCGTGGCTGAATTCCTGCGCCACGAGTTTTCGCATGCCCTTCTCAACCAGCATACGACGATCCGAAAGTCGGTGAAGATGACCGATCAGGCATGGTTCAGCGAGGGGCTGGCGGTGTCTTTCGGCGATCAGAAGGCTTACCTGAACCGCGCCGAGTTTTTGGAGCGAGCGCTTAAAGAGGATCTGGCGAAATTCATTGATCCGGAGCGGATGGACCGTTCAGCGCCGGACTGGAGCGCGCGATTCGCCTATCCCGCGCAGCGCTACTTCCTCGAATATCTCAAAGGGCGATTCGGCGCGGATCGCTTCCAGGATTTCACCGTCAAATACATCAACAACCCCGACGATTATCGCAATCAGTTCAATGAAGCCTTTCAGATCTCGTTCGCGGATGCGATCCAGCAGTTCGGGCAGGCTATCAGGACCGGGCAATGGCCTGCCGCGACGAAGTAATCATAATGTGTGATCGAGTCGAAAGATGAAAAACATGCGCAAAATTCTCCTTGTCTTTTTTACCCTGCTTTCCCTTTTCGTCGCCGCTTCCGCGCAAACGAAGCGCCCGATGACTCCCGAAGACGTCGTCTCGCTCAACCGCGCCAGCGACGCGCAGATGTCGCCTGACGCGCGCCGCGTGGCGTTCGTCGTCAGTTCCTGGGACCGCGAGAACGACCGCTTCAATTCCGACATCTGGCTGGTTGACGAATTGCGGCAGACAGTTCGTCTGACGTCACATCCGAGGCGCGACGACACGCCGCGGTGGTCGCCGGACGCGCGCCGTCTGGCTTTTTTATCGGACAGGGGGGCGGACGCGGAGGCCGGCGCTCAAATCTTTCTGCTCAATCCGCTGGGCGGCGAGCCTGTTCAATTGACCCGGCACAAGACGCCGATTCAAAGTTTCGAGTGGTCGCCGGACGGCCGCTCCATCGCGTTCATTGCCGAGGAGCCGCGCGAGAAGCCGAAGACCAAACCTCCGGTCGTAGTCGACGAAAATCATCGTTTCGCCCAGTTGTGGATAGTCGACGTGGCTTCGCGGGAGATAAAGCCGTTAATCAGAGGTCCGCGCCATATCACCGCTTTCGACTGGTCGTTTGACGGTTCCCGGATCGTCTTCACCTCCCGCGCGACGCCGAAACTGATGGACAACGACACGACCGAAGTTTTCGTCACGCCCGCCACTTTGCAGAACGCGCCTCACGGCGCCGCCCAATGGAAACAGATCACGCAGGGCGGAGGGGCCGAGAGCCAGTCGCGATTTTCGCCCGACGGCCGCTGGATCTCATATCTGGCGCGCGCGGACGGCGACGCGAGTGTGGGGCCGCAGCGTATTCACATCGTGGCCGCGACAGGCGGAGAGCCGCGCGTATTGCCCGTCGACTTCGACGGATACATCAGCTCTTACGGCTGGGTCTTTGATTCGCAACAGGTCGTCTTCCTGGCCGCCCTCGGAGTGAGCGCCAGTCTTTATAAGATGCGTATCGGCGATACGTCGCCGGTGTTGATGACGCGCAACGAGGGCGTTACGACAGGATTTTCGATGACCGGCGACGGCATGAACATCGCCTATGTTCACGAAAACCCCCGGATGCCTACTGAGGTCGCTCTGCTCAACGCTCGCAATATGATTCCGATCCTGCTGACGCGGTTGAATCCGCAGATCGAATCGCTGACGCTCGGCCAGGTCGAAGCCGTCAAATGGGCGTCGAACGACGGTACGGAGATCGAAGGGCTGCTTGTCTATCCGGTCGGCTATCAGACCGGCGCGCGCTATCCGCTGCTGACCTACATTCATGGAGGCCCGGAAGGCGCCTACACTAAAAACTTCAACGCGAGCTGGAGCGCGTTCCCGCAGGTTTACGCCGGCGCGGGTTACGCCGTCTTCATGCCAAATTTCCGCGGCTCGTCCAATTACGGCGCGAAGTTCGCCCGGTCGAACGCGAAACTCGTCGGCAAGGTCGATTATGAAGACATCCTGAGCGGCATAGACAACCTGATCAAAACAGGCGTCGCCGACGAGGCCCGGCTGGCCGTCGCCGGCTGGAGTTACGGCGGTTATATGGGGGGCTGGATTATAGGCCATACCGATCGCTTCAAATGCGCGGCTTACGGCGCGGGCCTGTCGGACGCCGTGTCTTATTGGGGAACCGCCGACATAGTTCATCAGCGCGAGAGGCTGCACGGCGGGACTCCGTGGGAAGCGCGCAGGATGTTCGACGAACAATCGCCGCTCACTTATCTGACCAACGTCAAAACGCCGACCTTGATTTTTCACGGCGAAAAGGACGAACGAGTGCCGCTCGGACAGTCGCTCGAAACGTATCGCACGTTGAAACGGCTGGGCGTAACTACGCAACTGATCATTTATCCGGACCAGGGCCACGGCATCCTCACTCCGAGTTATCAGTTGGACAAGATGCGGCGCGAATTCGCCTGGATAGAAAAATATACGGCGCCAGGTAACGCGCGGCGCGCGGTCAGTTCACGGTAGGCCAGGCGTGTCGGCGCGGGAATTGACCGAGTCGAAGAGGAACACAAAAAGCACAAAGAAGAACACAAAAAGCGCAAATATTCTTTGGAGCTGAGTCCTGCTTTCCAACCGCCCTGCGCTTTTTGTGTCTCCCTTTGTGCTTTTTGTGTTGAGATAATTCCGTTAGCCGGTTTTCTTTCTGAATCGCGCCGCCGCGACGGTGATCATAAAGACGCTCATCGCCGTCAGGATCAGCCCCTGTTTCCACAGGTCTCCCAATTCGGCGCCGCGCAGGATGATGCCGCGAAAGATTTGAATCAGGTAAGTCGTCGGAATGATCATGCTCACCCATTGAAAGAAAGGCGGCATGGTGTCGAGCGGGAAAATATAGCCGGACAGAAAGATCGAGGGCATCATTGTGCCGAACGCCATTTGCGTGGCTTCCTGATAGGATTGAGCCCGCGTCGAAATCAGCAATCCGAATCCGAGCATTGTAAGTATGAACGGCGTGACCAGCAGCAAAAGGAGGAAAAAATCTCCGGCGATAGGCACGCCGAACGCCCAGCGCATGAAAAACAACAGCAGGCAAAGTTCGGCGTAAGCGACTACCGCATACGGCGCGATCTTACCGACCATCAGCCCCAGCGGTTTTATCGGCGTCATGTAGAGTTGTTCGAGCGTCCCTTTTTCACGTTCGCGGACAATGGCGATAGCCGTCAGGAGCACTGTCATCATTTGCATCAACACCGCGATCATTCCCGGGATCAGGAAATTCGCCGAGCGCATGTCCGGATTGAAGAGCACTTTGGGCCGCGCCTCGACAGGGAGCGTAGGCCTGACGACTGAGACGTTGAGCGCCCGCTCCAGCGACTCGCTGAGCGCGATGGCGTTGGTGGCGTTTACCGCTTCGCCGGCCACCTGAGAATCCGAGCCGTCGATCAGCGCCAGTATGCTGGCCGTCTCGCCCGCCAGCAGTTTGCGCGAATAATCGGGCGGGATCTTGACGCCGACGCGCGCGCGCCCGGAGATGATCTCCCGATTGAGTTCCTTGTCCGAAGTGACGCGGCTGACTATCACGAAATCATCTGAATTGACGAAGCGGTCCAGCAGCCGGCGGCTCTCCTGCGTCTGCGCCGCGTCGTAAACGACTGTCGGAATGTCGCGCACGTTGGTGTTGATCGCGAATCCGATCAGGAAAAGCTGCATCGTAGGTATGAGAATGGTGAAAAAAAGCGCCATCGGGTCGCGGCGGATGTGAATCGCTTCTTTGCGCAACACGGGGATCAGGCCGGTGAACGGGTTGTTGCGGACGCCGGGTTTTCGTCCGGCCGCATGCCACTTCGCTTCTTCCGGAGTCAGAGCTTTCATAAATTACTCTTTCAATGTGTTGGTCAGGGTCACAAACACGTCCTCCAGCGACGCCGTGATCGTCCTCAATTCGACGTCAGTGAATCCGTCGCGCGCCAGATCCGATTTGACCTGTTCGATCGTCACGGCCTCGTCCATCAACAGGTGAATCGACTGGCCGAAGATCGTCGCGCTTCGGACGTAAGGCTTGCGCTTGATCGCGGCCAGCGCGCTCGACGTGTTTCTGGCGTCGATTTCGACGCGGCGCGCGCCGGGCGGATTGACTTCGGGTATCTCTTTCAATTCGTCCGGGGCGCCGCATGCGATCA